>JAABQN010000124.1 GCA_011391455.1 Nitrospiraceae bacterium | reverse complement strand
GCCCCCGGTTTCGTCGCCAATCCTGCTTGCTCAAGCCCCTCGCATACAGACGCAAATGAACTGGGAGGGATGCTCAGATAGAAAATCCGGTTGCCGGGCAATTGGAGATTCCGCTCAATTTCTTCTGTTCGAGACTTCAGTCTGGCATAGGTGTTCGGATCGTCGTTTCCTCCCGACACATAATAAAGACGTTGTGCGAAGTCCTTCCACTTGTCTTCTGCCAGGGCTTGCCGGGAATGTGTCATGACGCCGTCACGAAGCGTGGCGCGGAACTCCTCGTCTGTCATCGACGTACGGCCCAACCCCACCACGGCATAGTTCGGGGGAAGGAGTCCATCGAGGAGTAAATTGTAGAGGGCCGGAATCAGGCGTCGACGCGCCAGATCACCTGAACCTCCGAAGATGACGAGGGTACAGGGCTCGACCGGAGGAATCGTTTCCTGTGACGGACTGATATCGATACGTGGGCTATTGGGTGGCATAAGACTCCGGTGTTACCTACGGACTGCGTGGCCGCCGAAGGCATTCCGTAACGCCGCCAGCATCTTTTCCGCAAAGGACTCGCTTTGCCGCGACCGGAATCGAGTGAACAATGCTGTGGTGAGCGTCGGGACCGGCACATCCTTTTCAATGGCATCGGCGATCATCCAGCGCCCCTCGCCGGAATCCTGCACGTAGCCCTTCAGCTGTTCCAGCCGTGGATCCTCTTTCAAGGCGCCGGCCGCCAATTCTAAGAGCCAGGACCGGACAACGCTGCCGTGCATCCAGAGGTCTGCGATTTTTGCAAGGTTGAGTTTGTAGTCGCTCTTCGCCATCAGCTCGAAACCTTCCGCATATCCCTGCATCATGCTGTACTCGATCCCATTGTGCACCATTTTCACGTAATGTCCGGCGCCGACTCCACCGACGTGAGACCAGCCCTGTTCCGGCGCCAGCGTGGTGAAGATCGGCGCGAGTTGTTTCACCGGCGCCTCGTCGCCTCCGACCATCAGGCAGTAACCGATCTTCAATCCCCAGATGCCGCCGCTGGTGCCGGCATCGACATAGTGAATCTGTTTCTTCTTGAGATCCTCGGCACGCCGGACGTCGTCATGAAATCTGGTATTACCGCCGTCGATTACCGTGTCGCCTGGTTGTAGCAATGATGCGACGGTTTGAACGGTCTCCTCAGTCGGCGCCCCGGATGGGACCATGACCCAGACCGCGCGCGGGGCTTTCAGCTGGCCGACAAGGTCAGCAAGCGAGGAGGCCGCGATGCAACCAACGCCTTCGGCCTGCTTAATCAGTTCGGGTGATCGATCGTAGACCACCACTCGGTGCCGGTCACGTTGCAAGCGGGTGACCATATTCATTCCCATTTTTCCGAGACCGATGAAGCCGATTTCCATAATGACTCCTTCCAGCTGGGTGCTCAAAAAATCTGCCGATACAGAACAGGTCAAGGATCAGGCTAAGGACAAGCCCATGCGACAGCAGTCTGATGATCGGGCGGGAACCCTGTCAGTCAATTCTGGCAGGGTTCGGCACGTCCTTGAAAAGAGTATCGGCTAGGTCGCGGCCAAAGTTGAGCCGCTCCGGCAAAGTGGCCGCAGTTAGGAATCGAGCTGCCAGGTCGGCGAGTCCCGCATCGCGGGAGGCGATGAACTTGAGTATGTCAGTCGGCGCAGTGATCCAGAATCCCCGTAGCCGAAAGAACGCGCTGACGGCATCGTCGAAAAATATCGCCAGCAGATACTGTGCGGTTGCCGGTTTGTCGGCCAGATCCCGCGCTTTTCCCAGCCAATGGAAACACTCTGCCTTCATTCGAATCTGCTCATTGATACTGACGGGGGGCGGCCCCTGCCGGAACCGTTGGTGGGCGCGTTCGATGATCTTGGCGCCGATGTTCTCGTGATCGAAGAGGATGCGGGCTTTCCGTAAGAGGGATGGAAGGCGCGGCGAGTGGGGGAGGTCTTCCTCCAGTTCTTGATGTCCACGATAGCGGATGTCGGCCAGGCGATCGGCGACACGGACGATCTCATGGCCGTCGGCCTGTCCTTTCACGAGCGCAATGAGATCGATGTCGCTGTGAGTGGTGATGGCGCGCCGAACACTGGATCCCACGAGGATTACGCTGACGAGATCACCCCCGCGGCGGCCACGGACGTGGCGCAAGGCTGTCGTAACAAGCTCTTCGAAGCCCGGTTCCTCGATCGGGTCCGGTTGTTCAGGCGGTTCCGGCATTGCCAGGAGTTCTGCATTCAATTCTTCTGACGTGGGAATAGGGTGTGTGGTGGGGCTATCCATCTTTAGGCTCCCTGTACGAGCTGAATATGTTTCGGGAGCGATCCCAGCCAATCCTCGAACGGTTGCTCCGCATCGACAATGATTTCCAACTTACCATTGGGCAATCGCCGGACGACACCAGGGTTTTCCGGAGACAACGGGATTTCGACCCATTCTCGGTTTAACCCGAGCGAGTCGGTGATCTCAAGGATTCGGCTGATCTGTTTGAACGACACAACTTCTAACGGCATTGGCGCTCCCTCTCAAGGCATTCTAGATTTCAGTGGGAGAGGTGTCAATGAGGAGATGCCCGATCTGTCGAATGTTTAATGTGGAATTTTTAATGTTGAATGTTCGGAATTCATCAGATGCTCTCGCACAGTCAGTTGCTGGTGATCCCGATAATTCATAATTCAAAATTTAACATTCAACATTCCCAATACCGCCTCACCAGTCCCGCTTGCCGGCTAGTCCGCCAATACGCGCGCAAAGATCTCGCAGGCTTCATCGGTCATGGCACTGGAGATATCCATGTGGGTGACGGCACGAAAGCTGACGCCGCCGATGGCATTGATCAAGAGCCCCTCCTGCTTCAAGGCGGCGACGATCGTCGGTGGATTGTGGCGATGGCCGATCACATCGAAGATGACGATGTTGGTATCGACGTCTTGAGCATTGACCCTGACCGTCGGGATCTGTTGCAGCCGGCGCGCCAGGCGCTTGGCGTGGTCATGGTCATCTTTCAATCGGTCGATATGGTGTTCAAGCGCATAAATGCCAGCGGCGGCGAGGATGCCGGACTGCCGCATGGCGCCGCCATACATACGACGCACCCGCTTCGCCCTATCGAGGAGGGTCAGATCGTTCATCATGAGGAGGGATCCGGCCGGCGCCCCCAGTCCTTTCGAGAGACATACTGACAAGGTGTCAAAGTGTTGAGCATAGGAGGCCGGTGGCAGGGTGGTGGCAACGATGGCATTGAACAGCCTTGCTCCATCCAAATGCATGGGGATGCCATGGGTGGCAGCCACGGAGCGTATCCGTTCAATCGTCGCCAGCGGATAAATCGTTCCGCCGCCGCTATTATGGGTGTTCTCCAGGCAGATCAGTCCCGTTTGAACCGTGTTCGGCTCTTTGGGACGGATTGCCGCCTCAACCTGCTCAGGAGAAATGAGGCCTCGATTTCCCGCGATCCAATGGAGTTGGACACCTGCCAGCGCCCCGGCGGCGCCTTGTTCATAGCGGACGATATGCGCCGTGCTTTCGACGATCACTTCCTGGCTCGGTTGCGTATGGAGGCGAATGGCGAGTTGGTTACCCATCGTGCCGGATGGTACGAAAAGCGCGGCCTTTTTCCCAAACATCGCTGCCACCATGTCTTGCAGGCGGTTCACGGTGGGATCTTCTCCGTAGACATCGTCTCCCACTTCCGCGCGTGCCATCGCCTTCCGCATGGCGTCAGAAGGTTTCGTGACTGTGTCGCTGCGCAGATCGATCATCGAGCGTCCTTGAGATTGTCACAAGATCGTGGGCCGGCGCATTCTAGCAAATTTTCTTCTTGCGTGGGAGAGCCGGGCACGGCAGGATGCCGTTCGTATGACGTGGCTTCGAAATGTGCTCCCGTCGGTGACCGATGCAGAACCGGATGAAGCCGTTCCGGTGGGCTGGGCATTCCTCTATTTTTTCTGCCTCCTCTGTGGCTACTACATTTTGCGTCCCGTTCGCGATGAGATGGCCATCGAGGGCGGGGTGCAGCACCTGCCCTGGATGATGACCGCCACGTTCGTGACGCTCCTGCTCGTGACGCCGCTCTTCGGGTGGCTCTCCGCTCGAGTGCCGCGTTATCGATTGCTGCTGATCGTGTACACGTTTTTCGGCCTCAACTTGCTCCTGTTCTTCATGGCGATGATGGGCCACCTGTCTCCGCAGTGGACTGCGCGCGCGTTCTTTGTCTGGTTGTCGGTGTTCAATCTGTTTGTCGTGTCGGTGTTTTGGAGTGTCATGGCCGATCTTTTCACACCGGCGCAGGGCGCTCGCCTCTTCGGTGTAATCGCTGCCGGTGGTAGTATCGGAGCGATGGTCGGTCCGTTTCTCACTACCGGCTTGACCTACCTCGTTCCGATCCCTGTGCTGCTGCTCATCTCGGTAGGCTTTCTCGTCGCTTGCGGGTTCTGTCTGTTTCGGCTGGATCGCTGGGCCCTGGCGCAACCGGCTCGACAAGGCGGCGGGCAGGGTGAATCAATCGGTGGCAGTATCTGGGCGGGGATCAGGCTGGCGCTTTCGTCGCCCTATCTCCTTGGGATCTGCCTCTATCTATTCCTGCTCACAACGACCGCGACATTCTTGTATTTGGAACAAATGAGGCTGGTAAGCGAGCAAATTCCCTCTCCGGAAGGGCGCACTCGTCTGTTCTCCCTCATCGATCTCGTTGTCAACGTGCTGACGTTTCTGATGCAGGTGACGATGACCAGCCGGGTGATCAGCCGGTTCGGGTTGGCATCGGCGCTCGTTGTGCTGCCCGTTGCGAGCGCCATCGGGTTTGGCGTCATCGGCATTCTGCCGACCCTGGTCGTCTTTGTGCTCTTCACCATAGTGCGGCGAGTCGGCGAATATGCACTCGCTAAACCGGCGCGTGAGGTTCTTTTCACGGTGGTGAGTCGGGAAGAGAAATATAAGGCCAAGAATTTTATCGATACAGCAGTTTCACGTGGAGGCGATGCGGCGACCGGCTGGATTGTCAGCGGGGTGAAAGCATTGGGTGTGACGGCAGGGCATGTGGCATGGATTCTGATCCCGTTCTCGTTGTTCTGGGGATGGGTGGGGTGGCGTTTAGCTCAAAAAGAAAAGGCGCTAAGACTCCGGGGGATATCGGAGGGCTCAGTGTAAGGCTGTTTACCCTCAGGAAAATCGCATGCTATAGTCCCCTGCGTCTTGCTCCGCATCGATTGTGCGCAATCATGTTTCACGTTTGACGGCTCACGTTTTACGAGGTTCCAAATGCCTGAAGTTCCGGTTAAGCTCTATATCGATAAGTTATTGAAAGAATGCCGTGCTGTCGCACGTAGCCTTGCACTACTGTCAGGCCCTGTCAAAGAGAAAGCCTTGCGGGCGATGGCGGATCGATTGGCGGCAGATGAAGAGAAAATACTGGCGGCGAACGAGAAGGATGTGGATGCGGTTGGAAAATCCTTTGAGGCCGATGTCATGAAAGACCGGATGAAAACCGCTGTGGCCCGCCTTCGCATGACGCCGGACGATATCAAGGAGATGGTCGATCGTCTTCGAATGATTGCGGACCTTCCCGATCCTGTCGGCGCCGTCACGTCGCGATCGGAACGGCCTGACGGGTTGCAAATCAGCCGTGTCCGCGTCCCGATTGGAGTGATCGGCGTTGTATCGGAATTGGGCCCGCTCATTACGGTGGAGTCGATCGCTCTTTGCTTCAAATCGGGCAATCTCTGTGTCTTTCGTGGCGCGCCTGAATGGAGCCTGACGCAGCAGGTTATCGGGGCAGGACTGCGCGAAGCTGCGGAACAGAATGAAGTGCCGTCCGACGCATGGATCATCATCGACCGTCCTGAAAAAGAGGTGGCAGTCGAGCTGATCCGATCCGGCAAAAGTCTCGATGCGATTATTCCTCGTGGCGGGGCCGCTCTTCGCAAAGCCGTGGTTGAGCAGGCGAAGATGCCGGTGCTGTGCAATGACGGGGGCATCACGCATATGTACGTGGATGCCGACACCGATATGCCGATGGCTCAAAACGTGGCGATTAGCTCAAAAGTGCAGAAAGCCATGGCCTCGAACTCGCTCGACACGCTTCTCGTCGAGCAGGTCATTGGGCGGCAGTTTTTGCCTCCGCTGGTCAATCGCATGCTCGGAGAATTTAAGATTGAGGTACGGGCCTGTCCGAAGACCATGGCGCTCATGGGGCAAATGGCGATGACCGGACATGCTTCGATTATTCCGGCAAAGGAAGAGGATTGGCA
>JAABQN010000123.1 GCA_011391455.1 Nitrospiraceae bacterium | reverse complement strand
CCCCTCGCCCCCAAACGGCATGCAGATCGTCTCATCCTTAGGTCACACACATCCCCATAGGAAGTGATCTTCCCCTAGTATTAATGAAACCATCTGAATATCCAGTGAAAATGGTCTTCCGGCAGGACGGGGGCTAGCCAAGTTTGCAGAATGACTCAATGACCTCTACTACATAGAGCAGTTGTAGCTCGGTCAGCTCTGGATAGATCGGGAGTGACAGAACTTCGTCTGCTGCCTTCTCCGATATAGGGAACGCTCCTTTCTGATACCCAAGATCTCGATAGCAATGCTGGAGATGCATCGGCAGGGGATAATAAACTTCTGACCCGATACCTTTGTCCTTCAAAAAGGCCCTCAGTTCATCCCGTTTCTTCGCTCTCACCGTGTACTGATTATAAACATGGAAATTCCCAATACCCGTTGGCGGCAGCGTGACACACTTGCCAAGATTTGCCTTGGTGAACAACTGTTGATACCGTTCAGCATTCCGTCGACGTCCCTCGGTCCACTGGTCAAGATACTTTAATTTAACCTGGAGCACGGCGGCCTGGAGTGCATCCAATCGGCTGTTGAATCCTATTGCCTCGTGGAGATAGCGGACCTGGCTCCCATGAACACGGAGCATGGCCATGGAGTCGGCGAGGGCTTTGTCGTTAGTCGTGATGAGTCCCCCGTCCCCAAACCCGCCCAAATTCTTGCTGGGGAAAAAGCTAAAACACCCGGTGTCTCCAAGTATCCCCGCGCGCTTGTTTCCCTGGCTGGCCCCAATCGCCTGGCAAGCATCCTCAATAACGTAAATCTTCTTCCGCTTTGCAATCTCGTTGATCGCACCCATGTCCGCACATTGCCCGAAAAGATGAACGGGAATGATCGCCTTCGTACGAGGCGTGATCGCTCGTTCAATGAGCGCCGGGTCGATATTGAACGTGTCCGGCTGGATGTCCACAAACACCGGCTTAGCGCCCAACCGTGAAATCGCGCCTGCCGTGGCAAAAAACGTGAATGGAATCGTGATGACCTCATCGCCGGCCTTCACTCCCATAGCCATGAGAGAGAGCAATAGGGCATCGCTCCCGGAGGCGCAACCGATCCCATAGCGGCTGCCGATATACTGCGCCGTCGCCTCCTCAAAAGCCGTGAGGCGAGGCCCGAGCACAAACCCCTGCTCGTCGCAGACAGCCTCTATGGCCGACATCACTTCCGCCTTGATGGCACGATATTGGGCTTTGAGATCCAAAAGAGGAACGTTCACAACAGGCTCCTTGGGTTACGAGTGTGACGCTGACCAGGCTGAGCGAGGATCCTTTCTACCTCGCCGATCATCCAAGAACCTATCATACAGAGATTCATACTGTTTGACCATTTCTTCAAGATGGAATTCTTTCGGGAGGGCCTCCACAGACTGCGAACGACTATGTGGCTGGCCTTCATGATCCTGTAGCACCCGAATGAGGTTCGCAGACAGCCCGGCAATATCCCCCGCGTCGCTCAACCACCCATGGCGGCCCTGGACAATCACTTCCTCAACACCCCCGACCTTCGTCGCCACGACAGGAAGGCCGATGGTTCGTGCCTCCAAGAGAACACGCGGCAATCCTTCCCAATGAGATGTGAGTAGAAACGCATCGAATATTTTCATGACGGTCGAGATATCGCGTCTCCATCCGGCGAGGTGCAATCGCTTATCCAGCCCATTCGCTTCGATCAGCGATTCAATCCTTGGGCGCAGATCTCCGTCACCAACCAAAACGAACCGGGCCTCAGGGACTACATCACACACCTGTTTCGCTACAGCCACAAAGTCTTCTGGAGCTTTCTGCGGTTTTAAACAGGCGACCGTTCCCACCAAAAAATCATCAGGCCCGACCCCGAATGATGCCCGTAAGGCATGTCGCATATTCGTGTCGATCGTAGATTGAAAGGGCAGGGGATCAATGCCAGGTCTCACAACCGACACCTGCGTCCGGTCAAACAACCCCCACTCAATCCCTTTCTTGATATCAGCCTGAGCAACCGCTATCCAGTGGGTCGTGATCCAGCCCGTCATCCGCTCAAGCAGGATCAAGACACTGCGTAGCCAGAATGGCTGGGCCGGAGTGATACCGTACCCATGAATGGTATGAATAATCACCGGCACTCGCGCACACCATGCAGCCCACCGGCCGAGAATACCGGCCTTCGAACTATGGGTATGGACAATCGCTGGTCGCAGACGACGGAACAGACGAATTAGCTCAAGGAAGGCGGCAATATCTGCCAGGATATGAACTCGACGGGCGAGCGAGGACAGGATGTGGACATCAACGCCAGTGAGGGTTTTGGCTTCATCTGTGAGGAGTCCTCCTGGACCAGTTACAAGAAGGGGCCTGAATTTGCTCCGGTCAAGATGCGACACGGCATAAAGCGCGACTTCTTGTGCGCCACCCAACTCTAGCTTAGTGATGACATGACAGACGATCTCCACGCCACATTCCTCAGGCTGAGACTTTATGCGAGTAGCGGGCTCTCAGACGCTCAGCGACTTGCTTTCCCTGCCCGATGGCATCTTCCATTGAGGTATGTTCCCAGCGACCATAGCGACCGACCGAATAGATTCCCCGGCGCTCAAGTTCAGCGAGGATGGCCGGTATCGCCTTCGCACGGTGGTGATCGAAATAGACATAGGCATAGTGAAGGTCTTTGACATCCGACACCACTAGCTCATCGTCCGGACGAAGGATGCCGGCCTGCTCCAAGCCGGCTCGTGCCCGACTGATCAACTGCTCCGCAGACTGATGCTCCGTCGGCTTGTGCGACATCTCGACATACATCGAACTGCAACCAGGGCGGCCTAATGAAGAAGAAAAGTTCATGGGGAATCCGGCACGGTAAAAGGGATATTCCACCTCGGGGAAATAGATCCAATGTTTATCCGACACCCGCGCTCGGCCAACTCCTAAATTAATATTGTAGACTGAGACCCAACGTAACGCAGCCGCCGCTTCTTTCAATGGAACAGGGAAATCGAGACAACGACGGACCAGCTCAGGAATCGGGATTGTGGAGACCAACGATTCATATCGTTCTTCTCTCGTTCCGCCCTGCGCATGATCACGAAAGATGGCGCGACGGCGCTTGGTGTCCACTTCAACAAGTTCCGCACCATGGGTGATACCGTCGATTCCAGGCACAAACGATTCGGGAAGCACTTTGATGCCGTCGCTCGCAGGATAGAGAAACGACGGGTTATAGCCGAATGCTTTGTCTTTGATACCCAAGGCGCCGTTGACTACATCCTTAAGCTCCGGTTTCGGCACCAGCCACGACACCCAGTCTGATGTCAGCTCATCCAGCGAGACTTGCCAAAGTTTTTCATTGAACGGCACCATGAAATGTTTGGCCATGCCTTCGCCAAGATTATCGAGAATCCACTGTTTGAACGACCGATCCTGTGGCGGAGGGTCGGCTTGCTGATTCGTGAGTGTGGCGATAAACCCCATCAAACATTCCCGCACCACTTCTGCTGGAAGCCCGAATGTATTGACCTGAAATGGATACTCCGTATAAGTCCGATGGGAGTAGATGAACGATTGACGGGCATGTTTCTGGAGCTTCCCTTCCAAGAGCTTTTCCACCAAGGCTTTGATCTCCGCTTGGCGAAAATGAAGCAGATGCCCGGTATAGTCGAAGGTAAAACCGTCCTTCTTGTACGATCGGCATAAGCCACCGACCTCCTGCTCCCGCTCATAGAGACGATAGGGAAGTCCGGAAAGATGATAAGCCGCACTGAGACCGGCTAAACCGGCGCCGACGATGAGGATCATGCGGCCTTTCTTCCTCCGCTTTGTGTGGGTGCAATGCCAGCCTGCTCAGGCCGGCGGACATCTACCTTCTTCAACATCATCGTAACGAGCAAGAGCGTGCCAACCGTTCCAGCGCAGAGTATCCAACCCACTTCCAAGCTGACTGACAACATTGCAAGGCCGATCATTCCCACAACTGCCGTTGCCACATAACTCGTGATCACGATCTGCGGTACTGACAGCCCCCAATGGCGCAGGCGAATGGCAATGTGATCTGGGCTCCCCCAAAAGATGGGCAGTCCACGCCGATAACGAATGTACATCACAAACAGCGTGTCGAAAATAGGAATCCCTACAATAAACACGGGGGTAAGGAGAGAAAGGGGATGGTCGCTGGGATATTTCCCAATCATCGCCATCGCCCCAAGCAGTAACCCTATAAGCATCGCGCCCGTATCGCCCATATAAATCCGCGCAGGATGCCAGTTGTACTTAAGAAATCCAAGAAGGCTTCCAAGCAACGCGACAAGCATCACGGTAATCGTTTGATCTCCTTGCAGCAAGGCCACGACAAGCAGGCAACCCGCGCTGACCGCCCCTACCCCCGCCGAGAGACCGTCCATGATGTCGAGCAGATTAAATGCGTTGATCAACCCCACCATCCAGAACACCGTCAGAGCCAGATCGAGCCATTCAGGAAAAGCTGCAATCTCAATTCTGACGCCGCTCTTGATCAAAACGAAAACAGCGAGGAGTTGGCCCGCAAGCTTTGTCCATGGCGTCAATACACCAAAATCGTCGATCAGACCGAGCATCACGACAATCGTTCCACCTAGAATAATTCCAAGCACGTCATGACGAAATTCGAAGGTGAAGGCTAAACTCATGAGAAAAGCGAGATAGACCGCCAATCCGCCAAAATACGGAACTGGCTCCTTCTGATGCTTCAAGAGACCATCCGGTGCATCGACAATGCCGTACTTTAAAGCGGCCTTCCTGGCGATGGGCACGCCATACAGCGCGAATAAGAGAGCCAGGATAAATGTAAGCAGATACAAAAGCATTACGACAATCTCGTTCCACACCGCGAATATTTCCCGAACTCATTGCTTGTGTGCAGGGCCTGACTATGATCCGGCAAGACATGCCTCATAGACTTCTTCATGCCGACGAACGACAGTAGCTATTTCGAAGTTTTCTTGAACATGACGCTGCCCTCTTAACCCCATCAGGCGTGCCTGCTCGGGATTTGCCAATACCGTCTGTATCGCGCGAGCCAACGCTACTGCATCGCCTGGCTCGACAAGAATGCCTGTCTCGCCATGCGTCACAAACTCAGGGATACCTCCAACCGTAGTCGCCACGACCGGCCGACCCGCGGCCATCGCTTCAAGAATGGCAATGCCAAACCCCTCGTACAGTGAGGGCAATACGAATGCATCCAGCAGTGGCAACAATCGCGGGATATCCCGTCGTACTCCAGCGAATATAACCCGCGAGGCGATGCCCAACTGCTGAGCCATAACTCGAAGACTCTCCTCTGCTGGCCCGTCTCCCACAATCAATACCTGACAGAGGGGGCCATCAACTTCTCTCTCTAGCTGTACGACTGCCTCTAGGAGAAATCGCAGCCCTTTCTTCGGCTCGACCAATCGGCAGACAGTGCCAATAACCGGCAATCGTTCCTGCAGACCTAACTCATTTCTCAACAGGGCTGCCACGCCTCGGAAGCGACCAGCCTCGACCCCGAATGGGATAACGACGAATTGTTCCTCGCGACCGCCTATCCGGGACTTGACCGAACGACGCACTGCATGAGAGCAACACACCATTCGATTCGTCCACTTCATGGTCACTCGATCGACAAGACGGTTAAACCATCCTTCCTGTGCCACTTGGTCATGATAGGCAGAGACTACACACACCTTCTTGCCGACTTGTCGCACCAGCCGTGATGCCACGTTGGCCCAAAATAGAAAAGACTGCACCACATCGGGCCGTTCCACCCGGAAAATCTCCCGCAAGCGAAACAGAACCCGGATGTCCATTTTCCCTTTCCCATTTAAGGAAATGACTCGGACTCCACGGGATCGTAGCTCCGATACCAGTGACCCATCAGGTTTGAGGGAAACGACGATCACCTCAAACTTCTTCCGGTCGATGCGTGAGGCGAGCTCCAACAGATGTGACTCAGTTCCTCCCACCCCAAGACCGACCACAAGAAACAATAATTTGATTGGATGATTCACAGCAACATGCCACTCCAAGGATAGGATATATGGCTACACGACAAAGCCGGTAATCAATTCCCATTCTTTTCCCTTCCAGACAGCAACAGGAGCCGGATAAAACAGTCCCGTCCGATGCAAGAGCGAACGGAGCTGCGGAGGAATGGTGGCAAGCGAATGTTGCCGAAATAATTTCCAGATGATGTCGCGCACAAGTCTCTGTCCGATACCGCAAGGCCATTTCCCATAACCCCGTAACGTCTGATCGGCCTCACGCAGATAC
>JAABQN010000122.1 GCA_011391455.1 Nitrospiraceae bacterium | reverse complement strand
AAACCATACAAGCAACTCGGATGTCTGGATGTCCAACCGGCGGGCGGCTGCGGATTCCAGGTGCGGGCCGAAACGGAAGCGGAACTGATGCAGTTGGTAGCCACCCACGCCAAGCAGTGCCATAAACTGGATTCAATCCCGCAGGAAATGGCGGCCCAGGTGAAGGCGGCGATCAAGACGGTCACCGTCACAGTCTAAACGAACTCTTGACTGGGGTGCCGTTCCCTGAGTTCATCACTCAGGGAACAGCCCTTCTCAAGGAATCGCCCGTCACAATACACGGAGGCTCCAATGCACCGTTTAATCGGAACTCTCACTCTGTCGATGTTGCTGCTTGGGCTTTCCGGCTGTAGTTATTTGTTCTATCCCCGATCAGGCGACTATACGATGCAAGCAAAGGGCGCCAGCGGCGTGGAGACGATGATCAATCTCACGAACATGATGGAAACTACGGCAAGCAAGGCCAAAGGTGGCAAAGGTGTCGACACCGCCTTCGATGATTTGCACAATCAGTTCCATGCGCTCAATGATGCGTTCTGCGGTGTGACGGACGCACAGGCGAAAACTCCGGCTTACGACCTGGCCGTGACGCACAAGAAGGAATTGATGGCCATCTTCAAGCGGCTCTGGAAATTCAAAGGCGACCAGCCACAGCGCGACCTGCACCTTGATCTCTTGAGCGCCGAGTTAAAGGAACTGCGCGACACATTGCACACGATCAAGTAGCGAACCGAAAGGAAAGAGAAGATGGGACAGACACCGGAACAGATGATCGAAGGTCAACGGCAGGACTGGAACCGCGTCGCCGGGGGCTGGGAAAAGTGGGATCGATTTTTCGACGAGCAAATGGCGTTTCTGAATCACCGGCTCGTGGCCGATGCCAGACTGCGAGCGGGCATGCAGGTGCTCGATCTCGGTTCGGGAACCGGCTATCCCGCCCTGCTCGGCGCACAAACCGTCGGTCCGAGTGGAAGCGTGATCGGGCTGGATCTCGCCGAGCAGATGCTTGCCGCTGCACGTCGCAAGGCCACAACGCTGGGTCTCGCGAACGTGATGTTCCGCACAGGCGACGCGACCGCGCTTCCCTTTGAGGCACACTCGTTCGATGCCGTCACAAGCCGCTTCTGCCTGATGTTTCTTCCAGAGATTCCGAAGGCTGCCGTTGAAATTGCGCGCGTGCTGAAGCCCGGTGGCTGGGTCGCTGCGGCTGTCTGGTCTGCTCCGGACAAGAACCCCTATCTCATGATTCCGATGACCGTCATCAAGCAATTCCTCGATCTTCCACCGCCTGATCCAACCGCGCCGGGAATTTTCAGGCTTGCAAAGCCAGGCGATCTGGCTGGAATGCTGCAGCAAGCAGGATTCACGAACCTGTCCGAAGAAGAATTTATCGCCGATGTGCGATTTCCATCCGGAGAGGAGTATTACGCCAGCCTCATGGATATCGCCGCACCGATCCAGAATCTGTTCGCCAAATTATCCAGCCAACAGAAAGTAGACGCGCGTGGGCGCATCATCGCCTCCGTCGATCAGTACCGCGAGTCAGATAGCATCGCACTCCCCATCGCCGTCCGAATGATAGCGGCGCGCAAACCTCGCTGATGCGCCCATGACGACCAGTCACGACGGATTCAAAGACTACGTGCTGGATCAACTGGACAATCTGCGCGGCGTCACCAGCCGCGCGATGTTCGGCGGGCACGGACTTTATCAGCGCGGGACTTTCTTCGGCATCATCCATAAAGGCCGGCTCTACTTCAAAGTCGCGCCGAACACGGTCGGCCTCTACAAGGAACAGGGCATGAAACCGTTCCGACCCAACGCCAAACAGACACTCAAATCCTTCTATGAAGTGCCCGTAGACATCATTGAAGACTCTGAACATCTGGCAAAATGGGCGACAGAGTCCTACCAGAGTCACGAAGGCCTGAGTCAATCCCGTAAGGCCTCGTCGTAATCCTCACTCTGAGCGAGCGCCTCTCCTTTCCGTCTGGTTTTTCAACAAGAGCAGGCCTATAGTGGGGATCATTATTTTGGATGAGGCCCTGGGTCTAGCTCTGCAATTACAGGCCGCACTCCGTTTGTCGAAGACGACCGACCAACTTTCTCTTGGGATCTTTCACTTTGAATCCTGAAACAGTTGCCCACGTACCCACGTGCGCATGGATGACGCGATGTTGCTGAGCAGGACTTGTCCCGCCTGTAGGACCGGCGGAGCGCAACTCAGGAGGAATCGCTACTCACAAGGCGATTGGGTTCTCAAGGAGTGCCTGGCGTGCGGCTTTGTTTTTCTGGAGAATCCTCCTGATTACGCCACCCTACAGGGTCAATTCCCCTGGGAAAACACGTCAGGGCTTCAGAATGAAGCGCGACGAAAGTCCTACAGTCGCGGCGAGAATGTTGTTCGGTCTGCAATAAAAGGCGTACGGAACCTTACCAACGCTGTCCTACGACGAAATAAACACGTTTCGCTGGGCTATCGGTATTTTCGCCAAGGCTGGATCGTTGACCTTGGTTGTGGCTTGGGTAACTTTGGCCCGCTTCCACCATCATGCAGACTGTTGGGCATTGAGATCTCAAATCAGATAGTGGCTGACGCCCGCCCGATCTTCGAGAGCCGAGGCGGACGCATTATCCATGCCGACGTGTTATCGGGTCTCCAATCGCTGGAGACGGCGTCCTGTGATGGAGCCTTGGTCGAGAGCTATCTTGAGCACGAAGTGCAGCCGGCAGAAGTGCTGCGAGAACTCGCGCGTGTCTTGCGTTCCGGGAGCGCGATTATCCTCAAGTTGCCGAACTATGCTTGTTGGAATCGACGGGTGCGAGGGGAAAAATGGTGCGGTTTTCGGCTTCCTGACCATGTGAATTACTTTACGCCGGACACCTTGCAAACCATGCTCAGACAACAAGGATTCGAGATTGCCAAATTCACATTCCTTGACCGGCTGTGGACCAATGACAACATGTGGTGTGTCGCTCGGAAGAAGGAACACTGAGGTCCATACCGGAACGGTCCCATCCCACTACAAGCAAGACCGATCAATCATCCAACCTGTTTCTGTGTAGGTCACACCCTCCACTTCTGATCCCTATTGCAGGAGTTCCCTTCCCATTATCTATGAGCTGTTTTGTGTCAGCCCCAGAATCGCTTGATATTGTAGAAGATCGGATGCCTTTGGCCGAGAAACACTGTCACATGGAAAGGCATCACCCTTGCTCTCTTCAGGGCTGTCATAGACCTGTAGGCAGAGGGAGGGTTGCATGGAACCGACTACACCGATTCCACAATCACAGGCAGGTGGCATAGGCCACCGCCTGCCTGTCTTTTATTCAAGCACGATGATGCTCTGTCTTTGCGTCATAGCCTTCGGCATGCCCGCTGGCGCGACGTGCGCATCCACCCCTCCCCAGATACCGCTCTTCGCTGAAACTACAAACGCAGCGCCCCCTCCGAGCGCCCAGGCGCAACAGGAGCCCCGGGTGCATAAGCGGTGGGTGCGGCGGCAACGTACCATGACACTCAACCCCGCAGCATTGGATGTCATGAATCGCCCTCGTGCCGAGGCCCAAACCGACGTGACGCTGAACTTCTTCGATACCGGGCTTCGAACGCTGAACCTTGACCAGCCGCGCGAGTACCCCAAACAGACAAAGGTCTGGCGCGGGCGGCTACGAGGAGAAACAGGAAGCGACGTAACCTTGGTGACTCACGGCACGACTATGACCGGAACGATTCTGTCGAACCACCGTCTGTACAAAATCGAGGCGGCTGGCGGAAACCTTCATCGCCTCGTAGAAGTGGATGAAGAAGCCTTACCCCCGGATCACCATCCCCTCGTCGTGGCCGACGATGATCCCGTTGCTGCCCCTCTAACGGGCGGAACCTCACGGCAGACCGATACCACTGCCGCAGCAGCAGGCGATGCTGTTGTCGACTTGCTGGTCGTTTATACGTCTGCGGCAAAAACCCAGGAGGGTGGCCAGGCTGCGATGGAAGCGTTGATCGCATTGGGCGTCGATTCGGCAAATCAAGCCTACAGTAACAGCCAGGTCGCTATGCAGCTCCGGCTCGTCCATACGGCCGAGGTATCCTACACAGAATCAGGCGCTATCGACGCCGATCTCACCCGCTTGCGTAGTACGACCGACGGGATCATGGACCAGGTGCATCAATTGCGAGACCAGCACAATGCCGATCTCGTTGCGTTGATCGTGGACGACGGCGGCGGCTTTTGTGGCATCGCGTACGTGATGGCGAACGGTCCACGTGCCGGCTTTGCCAGTTCTGCGTTCAGTGTGACGGCTCGCGATTGCGTCGCAAACGATACCCTCGCGCACGAATTGGGACATAACATGGGCAACGCACACGACCGGGCCACGGGTGGAACGGGCGTCTATCCTTACTCCTATGGGTATCGGGATGAAATCGGAAAATTCCGGACGATCATGGCCTATGCCTGCCCGACTCTGTCCTGCCCGCGCGTGAAGTTTTTCTCCAATCCACGACTCCTCTACAACGGACGCCCTCTCGGCATCGATCACACCGTCAATCCGACGAACTCCGCGGACAACGCGCGCTCCCTGAACGACGTGCGTCAGATCGTGGCCGCCTGGCGTACAGGGACTGGCGATGTGACGCCTCCCGGGGCGCCGGCAAACTTGCGAATTATTTCTCCTTGACCGGAAAGGCTCGGAGACGATCGGCCCCACTCCATTATTTCTTGATCGCGCCGAACCGCATCCCTCTATATAATGAGGCAGTCAACGTTAGTCGTTTACCAGGGAATAACTCTGTGGCCTACCGATTCAGTTATTTTATTCTCGCCGCAGTGTTCGGCGGTGTCTGTAGCCAGATCTCATGGGCTGATGAACGCCCGACACCAAAGAGCTTGTGGCAGACAGCCCTTCCTCCTCCCGCCACTGCCGATCAGCCTGCAACGATGCGAAAACCTTGGGTGCTTCGAGATCGAGAGATCGCCCTTGATCTCCCACTGCTTCAAGTATTGAAGGATGCCGGAGCTAGGCCCCATCCCAGAATCACCATTGAGCTTTTTGATGGCGCCAACTACGAGCTGGATATCACGTCGACTGTCTCCCGCAGCAACGATAGCGCCGTCATCCGTGGCACATTCAAACCGCCTTCAAAGGGAGACTTTACCTTTGTCGCGAGCGGCAATCTTCTTGTAGGGACCATGCAGCTGGGCGATCGCCTCTACAAAACTGAACATATTGCCAACGGTCGACTACGGCTGCTCGAAATCGATCCTGATAAATTGCCTCCGGATTGATCCTCGCACTATACCAACCGTGGCGATTCCCTCCTCGCTATGCCACACTGATCCATGCCTCGGCAATCGACAATCTGGACCATCGGCCATTCGACCAGACCGATCGGTGAGTTCATGAATCTCTTGCGCGCGCATGAGATCCGGCTCCTCGTAGACGTCCGAACGATTCCACGCTCACGACACAATCCACAATTCAATACGGACAGGTTAGCCGAGAGTCTGAAAGAAGCCGGTCTCGTCTCTCTCCACATGCCGTCGCTTGGGGGCCTTCGAAAGGCTCTGAAGGATTCGATCAACAACGGATGGCGCAACGCCAGTTTTCGCGGGTATGCCGACTATATGCAAACTGCAGAATTCTGGAATGCGCTGGAAGAGTTAATGATGCATGGCCAACAACACCCACCCGCGATTATGTACGCTGAGGCTGTCCCCTGGCGCTGCCATCGGTCGCTGATCGCCGATGCGCTGGTCGCGCGCGGCTGGGAGGTCAGGCATATCCTCTCGCAGGTCAAGGCAGACGAACATCGGCTGACTCCGTTTGCGGTCATCGACGGAACCACAGTTGTCTATCCTCAACCAGCCGATCCTCTTGATCCGCCCAGACTCTTCTGACGCATGTGGTACTCGTGGCTTGCCGACCTGATCCTTTGCGTACATCTCGGATTTGTCCTCTTCGTGATCTTCGGCGGGCTGCTTGTGCTGAGGTGGCGATGGATCGTGTGGCTGCACCTGCCAGCGGCTGCCTGGGGCGCGATCGTCGAATTCACCGGCTGGATCTGCCCGCTCACGCCGCTAGAGAATTGGTTGCGCGAGCAAGGTGGCGAGACCACCTACGCAGGAGACTTTATTGCTCGATATCTATCGTCCATCCTCTACCCAGACGCCTTAACCCCTGACATTCAAGCTATGCTCGGTGTACTAGTGTTGGTAGTGAATCTGGCGATCTATGGCTGGTTATGGCGGAGGTCCTGAGCCAGGATGTGAAGGGATCAGATCCTCTGCGAGGAAAGGGTCAGTTTGAGGTGGCCCCATCATCCTTACACATCTCACGTTTCACCTTTCACA
>JAABQN010000121.1 GCA_011391455.1 Nitrospiraceae bacterium | reverse complement strand
TCGCCACCGTCGCCTGTGTTCGTCGCTCCGGTCGCAGGCGTTGGCGCCATGGATGATCCGGCCTCGGCGTGACCGGGGCCGCGGTCGATGAACCTTCTTGGCCTCAACCGCCTTCATGGGCCGAGACGTGATCTCATGAAAGTCGAGCGGGCGACCGTGGTGGGTCATCCGCATCGTCCCATCCACCCGCCCCTTGGCCTGCGGCGAATGGGCCGCGATGAGCTCGACCCCCAGCTCGCCCAGCGCTCGCCCAAATTGACTCGTGGGCGTCACCCCCGCCAACTGCTCGTCTACGGTGGGCGGGGCTGGCGATTGATAGGTCGTATGTTTATCGGCGTAGACGGCCAGCAGAATCCCATACCGAGTCACATAGCGCTGAAAGCTGTCCATCGCCGGGATGGTTCCTTCGTACGCATAGAACCGGGCAAACACCCGGCTGTTCGCATCGTCAATGTAGGCCATCAGCACACAGCGGGGCCCGCGCCCCTCGAACCAGTCATGGTGGGAGCCATCCAGTTGGAAGAGTGCCCTCACGTGCGCTCTCCGCTCCCGCCACGCCCGATGCGGCCGCTTCCGCCGTGTGAAGTGCACGACGCCGTGCTCCCGCAGCCACCGTCGCAGGGTCTCGTCGCTGAGCATAATTCCGTGGCGCTCGGTCAGCTTCTCGGCGGCCAACGTCGGTCCAAAATCCCCATACCACTGCTCGCACAGTTGCAGGGCCATGGCTTTGTGCTTGTCCGGGATCTCCGTCAGTTCGACGGCTTGCCCCGTCCCCGATGCACGAGCCCGTGGTCGCCTTCCTGCGCCACCCGCGCGAGGAGGCGCCGGATGTGGCGGGGCGTCAGCCCCAGGAGGGCGCCCGCCTGAGTTCCTTCACGCTCATGATGACCCTGTCCCTCTCCGACCATCCGGCCCTCCGTCTGAAATCCAGCAGTCTCGCAACGAAGAGGACATTTCTACGTGGGCCAAAGCGGACATTATCATTGTGGGACTACATGCATGTGGCTTGTTCTTGATCGTCTGATCGTGAAGGGGTATTCTTGCGCGCGTAAAACCACCGTAGTCGAGTGACTCGTGGGTTAGACCGATCCCTGTTGAGTTGACGTGAGACCGGCCACGGGTTAGATTTTGACCACAGGAGAATCAGCAGCCTATCCCTATGGCATCAGACCTATTCTATGATGGGCCCTGTTTCCCATCGCGTTTCCGAGTGGTTGATCAAGTGAGCGTACGTAATAGATTCATGAAGGGTTGAAATTCAATGAGGTCGAGTTTGCTACGCCATTTCCCGGAGATTGATGCCGCCTATGCGCATAGGACACGGGATTACACCATAGCGGCGGTCACGTTTGCCTCTGTCGCGATCTGTATGGCGTTTGAAGTAAGCGGGAGTGTGTGGAAACAATATGCCCTAGGGTGTATCGCGCTGGTATGTCTGATTGGGTTCTTGAGGGGTGAGACGAGAGACGTACGATTGCAGGTTGCCGTGGCTGTCGCATTTACGACCATCGGTGAATATGTGGCGTCTATAGGACTACATCGTGATGGCGCTCAAGAGTGCTGGCCGACACCCTCCGCTTGCCCAAATTCCCGCCCTGCTCACCAGGGCTCAACCCAGTCAAGCACCGCTGGGGTGACCTGCGCGAGAAGCCCCTTCACAAATTGATTTTCAGTAGTGATGCCCGTAACGGGCCAGGAGTAGAAAGTGTTCAGCCGTCAGCGTGAAGCTAATCTATGAATCACCCTGGAACGAGCAGGGGGGGGCTTTCGCCCGCCCCCCTAATCACCCAATGACCTAAGACTCACTTCTGATTCTATTTCGCGTTATCGCGCACACACCAGACAAAGTTCGTGTTGTTCTTAAAATCGCTGCCCACGATGCCATAGTCGAAGTTGACGTCCCACGCGACCATCGTATAGTCTTCGTGCTCCGTCGCCGTCCAATAGCCAAAGAACTCGATGTTGGAGAAAGGATGGCCAGTCGGGAGGGCTGGGGGAGGATATATGTTGTGATCCGCCAGGGTCGCCAACTCTTTGACTGCGGGTAAGCGCCAACCCTTTTTGCCACCGACGGTCTTTTTCGCACAGATACCGGCGGCTTTTGCCCAAACCGTCCTCGCTCTCGCCGGAATGGTCTCCCACACCAGCCCCGTCTCATTGTCCAGCACCGCCTCATTGTTAAAGGCTTCCAGCACGACAAACCGAGACGCGCCCTCCTGACCAGTTGGTGAGTCAGCCGCTCCGGCAGGCGTGGCTCCTGAGCTCAAACCAGCCAGCGCCAGGCATCCGACAGCCAGCCCCACAGTCCCGATGCGGCTCACCCATTTGCTTCTTCTGCTTTTCATGTCGACCCTCCCCGTCTAATGTTGCTCTGGTGCGACCTGACAATCGTGATGCCATAAGCACCACTGCTATTGAGGCCGCTGTGTCTTGCCATCATCCTGATCATCTCCCTGCAGAGACTACAGCCCTTTGAAGAGGGCAGGATTCGTTGGACCATCAATCTTGAGCAGGCCAAGGGCGCCCTTCTCGATGCGGAAGATCGAGTGGTCAACCGAAACAAACGTGCCTGGCATTTCGCCTTTAAATTCTCCAATGGTCGCTTCACCTGGTGGCACCAGGGTGCTTTGGATACTCTCAATTGGCGCTTTTGACACGTCACCGTTTGGCCACACCCGATCTAACATCTCGCCGATGACATGCCACGAAGAGTCAAAGTTGATTCCTGCATTGCCAAAGAACCATCGATCGGTCTCTCCCACTTTAGATCGGAGTGGAATTTTGACCAGCGCGGTCATATGGCCGTTATGCACGACATAGGAAGCGTCCGCGTCTACTATCTTTTGACTCGAAAAAGCCAGGGTATCATTCTTCTTGCCATCTTTCATGTAAAATTCGCTCTGCACGACCTGAAACTCTTTTTCGACAGGCTTCAGCCCACCAACCGGCTCAACTAAGATCAAGCCGTACATGCCACTCGCAAGGTGTTGGATATCGGCTGGCGCTGCAGTGGAGGAGCGATAGACAAAGAGGCCTTGCTTGGTGGCCTTAAACTGTATCTGGGCTTCCTTCCCGGGCTCCGCATTGACCAGGGCGGCTCCGCCACTGGCCGCTTGGAAGTCAAGATTGTGAGCGCGCTTGCTGCTGTTCTTGTTCTTCAAATGAACTTCAATCGTATCGCCCACCATGACACGGATCATGGGCCCTGGGACGGTACCGTTAACACCCCAGAACTCATAATTGTTATCGTCGCTAATCGGACCGACCCACTCGGACGCTTCCAGGTTGACCACGACGGTGGCGGGCTGGGTTCGTGTGATGGGAGGGGGAACATTGGGTGCCTTCGCCAGTTGGGCTTGGATGGTCTCCGCCGACACCAGGCCTGCATTGATGGCAAGACACGGAGCCATGACCAATGCGCTGATCAATCCGGCATGACGCACGCTACGCAAAAAACTCTTGGACATGACGCCTCCTTTAATTTTGGATTACTCTGTGACGGCCATCATCCTGATCACCTGCCTGCAGAGTACTTCAGGCCTTTAATCTACCTTCAGCAGGCCAAGGGCGCCTTTGGCCTTTCGATCCTTCACTGGGTCAACGAAAGTATAGGTGCCCGCCTTGACTTTAAACTCTGCCATGACAGCGCCACCTGCAGGAATCCTGGTAACCTTGATATTCTCCACCGGTGGTGAGGTCAAAGAACCCTCGGGGTACACCCTGTCCATCGTCTGTTCGAGGATCTGCAAAGAGTCGACAAAGTTGGGTCCTGCGTTGGTTAAGAAAATCCGAACTGTGTCTCCGGCCTTGGCTCGAAGAGGATTTTTGACCAGCGAGCTCGCATTGCCGTTATATACAACATGGGAGGGGCGCTCGTCTAACCCATTTTCGAATGAAAACTCCAAGGTCTCGCCCTTGTCGCCATCTTTCGTGTAAAACTCGCTTTGCATGATCTGGAATTCTTTGTCGACAGGCTTCAGCCCACCCACTGGCTCAACGACGATCGTGCCGTACATGCCATTCGCAATGTGCTCGGGAATGGATGGCGATGCGGTGGCGCAGTGATACAAAAAGATGCCAGGAATGATCATCTTAAACTTTCCCCCGCTCTCCTGCCCTGGCTCGCTATTGAGCAGGCTAGCCCCGCCGCCTGGTCCCGTGATTGCATGGAAGTCAATATTGTGAGCTTCCTTGCTGTCCTTATGGTTCTTCAAACGGATTTCAACCGTATCGCCCACCATGACGCGGATCATGGGCCCTGGCACGCTCTTATTAAAACCCCAGAACTCATAATTGTTATCGTCGCTCAGCGGACCAACCCACTCGTTCGCTTCCAGGTTGACCACGACGGTGGCGGGCTGGGTTCGTGTGATGGGAGGGGGAACATTGGGTGCGAACCCCAGTTTGGCTTGGATGGTCTCCGCCGACACAGACCCTGCACTGATAGCAAGGCACGGAGCAGCGATCACTGCACTGAGTAATGCGACAGTGCGCACGCTACGCGAAAAACTGATAGGCATGGGGCCTCCTTTGAATTTTAATTACTCTGACGTTTTCTTCGATCATCACTTCGAAAACTGACGCTCATACGCGATCACCTGCCAGATCTGCTCTTCCGACAGGAGGGACTTCCAGGCTTTCATCTTCGTTTTTGGGACCCCTTCAGACACTCGCCAGAACCAGAAGGCGTCAGACATACGGCCCATTTGAGCTTTGTCACGAAAATCCCGAGCCCCTTTTTTCACCGGTTTGCCATCCTTGCCGTGACAACTTGCGCAGTTGACTTGCGGGTGAGCCTCACCGGAGTAAATCATCTCCCCCTCCGCAATGACCTTAGGATCGGTCAACCAGCCAGCCGGCATTTTTTTGTCGGCATATTCAGCTGGGACTTCAGGCAACGGCACTGGTTCCTCAGCGTACGCCATCCCTCCTGAAAGGATCAGGATGGACACCATCATCACGACCGATGTTCCGACCTTCTGCTTCGTCATTCGCACCTCCTTTTCTGATGGTGAGTATCGTTTTTTTGCCGATGTCTTAGCTCATGGGGCTCAACACATAATACCAACTTGGCTCGCTCAGATCCACTGAACGAACACTGTTCTTAACTCTGGTAAAGGCTCGGCAGAATCGCTGAAAATGTGCCTTCTTGTCAAGACCTAAAAATAGGCGAGGGAGCAGGCAACCATCCTTCTTGCTCGCAGAGCCCCCACGATAAAACGGTAGTCGCTCGATGCGCGCAGTGAAGGATGGTTTGCCTGCTCCCTCTAGGGAAGGTGAAGAATCGGAAGGCCCTCGCCGGGGCTAGTGGCACGTCCCGGGAAATCGATTGCGAAGCAATCGGAGGGTAGGGTGGGTGAAAAATGTATGCCCCTGGGTGGGCGGGTGAGAAAGCTGCGCGCAGTGGAAGATTAATCAGCCTCCATCCCTGAAGAGAGAAAGAGCGAGCTTGCAGGGATCACCCGTAGCTTCGTTCGATACACGCGGTGAAGGCCACGAGCTCGAGCGGGAGACCATTCCCGCTCGAGCTTGCCGTGGACTCAGTGCGGAACTACTTGGTTTGCGATAATTTCGAGGAGTTCAATCTCAAATACTAGCGTTGCGCCGGGCTTGATCAGGGGGGGGAGGCCCTTGTCGCGATAGCCGAGACTCGATGGGCAGACCAACTTGCTTTTGCCGCCGACCTTGATTTGCTGTATCCCTTCCACCCAACACTTGCTCATTTCGTTCACTCTCAGCATAGCCGGTTCGCCCTGCTTGGCTAAACTATCGAACGCCGTTCCGTCAATCAAGGTCCCTTCATAATGCACCTTGACCATATCCGTTATTTTCGGAATGGCGCCGCTCCCTTCCTTGAGGGTCTTGAGAATTGCGCCGGACTCGGTTTTCTTGACGCCGGGTTCTGCCGCGATTTTTGAGAAGAACGCGGCGCCGGCTTTCTTTTCCACTTCTGCGATGGCCAAGGCTCGGGCTTCTTGCAGTTGTGAAATCTTCAGGCCGAACGAGGGGAGGTCCACTTTTGAGGGCCGCTTAAAGAACCCATCGGCGATGCCGGATTTCACGATTTCAAATTCAGGCTCGCTCAAGTTGAAGTTGCTGAGCGATTGGTTGACGGCCAATCCCAAGGCATAGAGGGTTTTTTGTTCATCGGTGGTGGGCTCTGGGGCCGCCGCGAATGATGCAGTGGTTCCAAGGCTGAGTAGGGTCACTAAACAGGAGACAACGAAACGCATGAGCTGTCCTTTCATTTGTGTGTGACGGTGATGAATTCGATATCGCAAGGCCTGAAGTTCTACAAGTTATGCGATGTTGTGCATGGGGATCAAGACAAATTTGTCAGCCTGTCAAGCCCAAATGGAAATGTCCGCTTTAGGGTCTCGCCACCGTCGCCTGTGTTCGTCGCTCCGGTCGCAGGCGTTGGCGCCATGGATGATCCGGCCTCGGCGTGACCGGG
>JAABQN010000120.1 GCA_011391455.1 Nitrospiraceae bacterium | reverse complement strand
ACGGCTGAAAAACTCGAGAGGAAGAACCGGACAGATCATGAGCTACCTACACCGGACAAGTTAACTTGCTATCTACACTGGTTGCTCCAGTTTGTTTGGTTTGTCTCGTTTATTTGGTTGAACCAAACTAACCGGATAAACCAGATGAACCAAACAAACCAAAAGAACCGCTCTGCTCGTTATTGCAGATGTTCTCGGCCGTGGGGAGTGGTCAGATCTTGGTCGGGACCACGAGGGACGATACGGGTTGGATTGATGTCGTCGTGGGTGATGTAGTAGTGCTGCTTGATGTGGTCGAAGTTTACGGTTTCGGCGATGCCGTCGGTCTGATAGAGGTCTTTGAGGTAACCGAAGAGGTTGGGGTAGTCGATGATCCGCCTAAGGTTGCATTTGAAATGGCCATGGTAGACTGCGTCGAAGCGTACGAGGGTGACGAACAAGCGCCAATCGGTTTCGACAAATTGTGAGCCGAAGAGATAGCGTTGGCGCGCCAGCCTGGCCTCGAGTTGATCGAGGGCCTCGAAAAGGCGAAATACGGCTCGTTCATAGGCCTGCTGCGATGTGGCGAATCCTGCGCGATAGACCCCATTGTTCACATTTTCATAGATGAAGGTATTGAGGTCGTCGATCTCCTTCCTGATTCCTTCCTGATACAGATCAATTCTACTCTCGGTAAAGCGATTGAATTCGCCGTTGAACATGCGCATGAGATCGTCGTCGGAATTGGTGACGATGCGTTTCGTGACCCTGTCCCACAACGCAGGGACGGTGAACCGCCCCAGATAGTTCGGATCGGTGGTCTTGTAGGCCTGGCTGAGGAACTGGAATCCATTGATGGGATCAAGCGAATGCCCCGGTCCTTCGCGAAAGGCCCAGCCTCGCTCGTCACGGATCGGGTCTACGACCGTCATGCCGATCACGCCTTCCAGTTTCTTGAGTTTACGCACAATGATCGTCCGATGCGCCCAGGGGCAGGCCCAAGAGACATAGAGGTGGTAGCGACCGCTCGCTGCCTGGTAGCCGGAGTTGCCATTTGCGGTTACCCAGTTGGTAAAAGCATCAGGCTGTCTGATGAAGGCGCCTTCGAAGTTTTGCTCATCTGGAAACTGTGCCTGGATGGTCATCGTCTGGCTCCTGCGTTTCTCTACCGTATCATATTGCAGAGTGATAAGGGGGCAGCCTGGTCGTCCTCCTGCTCGCGGAACGCGCACGATAAGAATGTGCTCGTTCGACGCGCGCATTCGAGGATCGACCAGGCTGCCCTGCGAGGGATAGGCAAGCGAGCTTGGAAGGATCATTTAGAGATGGAGGAGGACTGCTGAATGCCCGTAGGTGCGGATTGACTGAGACCCTTCTGAAAAGTAAAATGTTGAATGTTCTCCACCGGAGAAATGATGATAAGCAGGCAAGAGAATATCCGGAAGGGGAGGTAGGCGGCAGTGTCCATTCAGCTGGTTCAAACTAAGGAGGTCGTGATGCAGATGATGGGACGTATCGGGTTCATGGGATTAGGGATCGCGTTGGCGGGCAGTCTCAGCGTGGGGTCAGTATTCGCAGGGGATAAACCAACGGCTGCACCAGTAGCGGACGGGTCAAAGGTGACGATTACGTCTCCCAAGGACGGGGACATGGTCAGTGACACCTTTGAGGTGAAGTACGAGTTGACCCAGGGCTCCGTAGGTACACATGTCCATGCATACGTGGACGATCAGTATCAGAAGGGTTTTAAGGGAGAGCTTAAGGGACTGAGCAAGGGGACGCACAAGATCACTGTGACCGGCGCCACAAAGGACCACGATCCTGTCACGGCTAGCCATAGCATTACCGTCGACGTGCAATAGGACAGGGCCAGTCATCTTCAAGGCCACCAGGGCTTCTTGTGAAAGAGGCCCTGGTGCGCCGGGTTTCATAAACCGTTTCCAGGCCCTCTCCTGAACTACCCCACGAAATTTCCGGGCAGCCTACTTTTATTTGATGACCATCCATTCTGCAGAGAATTACGGCATCGGGTTTGGGGGCGCTGGCGGATTGTGCTGTGGGCCGGATCGAGTTTCATTCGATGGTGGGCTTCCGATCTTCAACATTCGCGTAAGCAACGGAATCGCCGTCCCTTGCATGACAACGGACGTGAGCGCAATAAAGAACACCATATGGAAGATCATGTCTGCCTTTTCGATCCCGGCCACTAAGGGAAACGTAGCCAAGATGATCGGCACGGCCCCACGGAGCCCTGCCCAGGCGACAAGCGTCTGCTCTCGAAGGGACATCGGCGAAAAAGCCAGTGCCGCGTGAACACTCGCAGGGCGGGCGATGAAGATCAGGAAAAGGGAAATCAGGATGCCTGCCCAGGCGATTGGCACGAGCCTTGCCGGAAATACTTGTAGCCCCAGCGCCAAAAACATGGTGACTTGCATCAGCCAGGCCAGCCCGTCGTGAAAACGCAAGACACTTTGCTGGTGAGTAAACGGTTTTCTCGCCATGACGAGCCCCGCCAGGTACACGGCAAGAAATCCACTCCCGTCCAGGTAGTCGGTCAGGCCGTAGGTCAGCAGCGCCAGCGCCACCGACAGTACCGGATAAATGCCTTCCAACTCCAAGTCGAGCGCATTGAACGATCGTCGCATGATCTCGCCCATCGCAATGCCGATCGCCGTTCCTACGCCCATTTGCATCACGAAGAATAGGACAAGCTCTCCAAAGGAGGTCGAGGGTTCCATCAACAGTCGAATCAGCGCGATCGTCAGCACGACGGCCATCGGATCGTTGCTGCCTGATTCAAATTCGAGCAATTGGATCAATCGTCGGGGGATCTTGGTCCTCCGCGCTCGTAGCACCATGAAGACGGCCGCAGCATCGGTGGACGACACAATTGCGCCAAGCAAGAGGCCCTCCAGGAATGAGAACCCCTGGACCCAGGCGACAAACATTCCGATGAGCAGCGCAGTGATCAGAACCCCGATCGTCGAGAGCGACACTCCCTGCCACACGATGGGGCGTATCGCCGTCCACTCTGTGTCCAATCCACCGGAAAATAGAATCAAGACGAGCGCAGTGATGCCCAGCGATCGCACCAGAGCTGGATTGTCGAATGCGATGCCGCCGAGACCATCGGACCCCGCCAGCATGCCGATGGCGAGGAACAGGACCAGTGAGGGGATGCCAAACCGATTCGAAAGCTTGATCGTTAAAATACTCAGAATGACGAGGATAGAGAAAACGATGAAGATCGTGCCAATGGAAGTCGGCATCGCGCTTGTGTCTTTAGAGGTTGTTTCGACGAGACCCGATGCGGTCTATAGCACAGACGACCGGATCCTGCTAGCCACAAGATGAGGGAAAGAGCGGTTACCTGGGCAAATAGAGAGGCTGGGAGAGGCTGGGCGGTAGGACTTTCGCTACGCCATCGAGATTCGCAACCCCGTGCTGCTTGGTCCTGAGTACCAGAAGGTGCTTGAAAGCCATGCCATCGCTTGCCGACCAGTGCACGAGAATGCAAGGGTTCATGAGCTGGTCGTGGTCAGATGACTTGAAAGGGGTCACGGGTGTTAGCGGCAACCAGTTCACCGCAGGCAGTACAGTGATAGTTGTCGGTCAAATAATCGTCGTTGTTGTGTTCCAATTCCAGGTGCAGATGCCGACAAGGTAGATTTTCCCCCTCTGCCCACTTCTCGCGTAACGCAGCAGCTTGTGCCTTCGTCATGATACTTACCCCCATCGTTTGATACCGTTGTCTAACCCATCATCATCTAACAAATTGGTCAACGAGATCAACTGGAGAGTGTACTGACCCATTGCTGTCCAAGACAGAATTTAACCAACGATGTCTTATCTGCAACCCCTTGAATTCATGGTTTTCTGAGCCATTTAGGGCGTCCATCAATTCCATAGGGGCCAGGCGGTTCAGTCAGATGCTGTCCAAAATCGAATTCTCAGAAAATGATTTTGGACAAGCGTGGGTCACGAGTCTTTTCTGATAGCTTGGTCCATAGTCTTTCCGGTTGCAACTTTCTCTTTGTTATCCGTCGCGATCCTTGCATCTTTTCAAGTGAGTTCCAGTAATTCAACACTTAAGCCGATACGTATGGAGATGAAATAAGGGAGCACTATTTTGGAGTTTCAGGAGGCAGGGAATCCGTCACGGAGATAGATTTTCCGGGCGTATCTGATGAGGTTCGGCTAGAGTCAAGCCAGGGTTACAAGTAATAGACAAGATGGCATCGGCACCGCGCTTCGCGGCGCGTGGCATATCGGCGGTTGGGGTAGAAGTCGTCGTGAATAATGTAGGGTAGAGGTCACGTTCATGTCTCATAATAAACAGGTTGTCATCATCGGGGGCGGGTTCGGAGGCCTGACGGCGGCGCAATCGTTGCACAATGCCGACGTGGTGCTTATCGACCGAACCAATCATCATCTGTTTCAACCGTTGCTTTACCAGGTAGCCACCTCCGCGCTGGCTCCAGGCGATATCGCCTGGCCGTTGCGCACGATCTTTCGGCGGCATCCGCATGTTCGCGTCGTCATGGATGAAGTCTTATCCATAGATCGTGCGGCGCGTCTCATACGCTTGCGGGACAGCAGGCCGATTGTGTTCGATGTCCTTATTGTGGCGCCTGGATCGCGGCACTCGTATTTTGGGCACGACGCGTGGGAAGAGTCTGCGCCAGGGCTCAAGACCCTCGCCGATGCCGTCTACCTTCGCGAGAAGATGTTGCTGGCGTTTGAGGAGGCTGAACGCCGACGCATGGCCACCGGTACAGGAGACCGACTTACCTTCGTGATCGTGGGGGGAGGGCCTACCGGTGTAGAGTTGGCCGGTTCGCTGGCCGAGATCGGGCGGAAGGCTATGGGGCCGGATTTTCCGAACTTGCGCCTCAATGATCTTGCCATTCTGCTCGTGGAAGGCGGCTCTCGCGTTCTACCAGGGTTCAGCCCCGATCTGTCGGCGAAAGCCGCGGCTGCGCTCGAGCACAAGGGCGTGACGATCAAGCTCAACAGCCCGGTGAGTGAGATTCGTGCCGATGGTCTGATGATCGGGAGCGAATTCGTTCGGTCCACGCATATCATCTGGGCGGCAGGCAATCGGGCGTCGCCGCTGCTGACTTCACTTGGACTTCCCCAGGATGGGTCCGGTCGGATCAAGGTGCAGCGGGATCTGACGATTCCAGAAGATCCTTGGATTTTTATTATCGGCGATGCCGCACATTGTGCCGATCCGGACGGGAACCCTCTGCCGGGAATCGCTCCCGTCGCCGTGCAGCAAGGCCGCTATGTCGCGAGGCTCATTCGTGAAGAAACTGCGCCTGATCAGCGCCGGCCGTTTGTCTACGCGGATCGAGGCATGCTGGCGACCATCGGACGTGCACAGGCCGTAGCGCAGATCGGCCTCTTGCGCCTATCCGGCCTGTCCGCCTGGTTGCTCTGGTGTGTGGTGCATGTCTTTTTACTCATCGAGTTCCGCAGTCGGGTGCGAGTGATGTCGGAATGGGTCTGGTACTACCTCACATTCAAGCCGGGCGCAAGAATCATTTATATGAAAACACGCCAGGCCAGCGAAGAAGTGGAACGTCGCCGTCGTGCTCCGCGGGGTCTGACTCGAGGGACTGATTTGGTTTCGACAGAGAAGATTGAGAAGCGGGCCATGTAACTCACATCCTGTAGTGATGCCATACGTCCTGTCCCGTTTCGTAAAGTGCCACCTCACGCGAACACGCTCTCTAGCTGAAGCAGACTGTTATCAGGGTTACCGGGGCTTGTCTGATTTTGGGGTTGAACGAAACTAACCAGATTGCTGAATCGATCAGACAGACAAAGCAACCAGATGAACCAGACAGATCAAGTTTGCCTCAGATTCGCAAGCTTGAGACGTTCTGCTTTGCCGAAATTCTTTTTCCGTAGCCAGCTAGCCAGCCATTGACCTGTCAAAAGAATCCACTTACTCTATAGTCGTTTCTGCGAGTATGAAGATCATTGCCTATTCGCAAGCGACTAAATTCATGCCTATTACGTCTGATTGAAGGAGGCCAATGATGACAATTTACGGTTCGGTGTGCAGATGTTTGTCTCGTCTTACTCTTGCCATCGTGGGGAGTGCCCTGGTTTGGGCTGGAGTGGGAATCGGGGGCATCGCTCCGGCCTCTGCCTATGAAGTGTGGCTGACGGATCAATCCGATACGGCGAAAGAAAGCGGCGGTTTTCTCCATATCTATGACGGTGCAGCGCTCGCGGAAAATCCTGCCACAGCGAAACCGGCCGTCACGATCGATCTTTCCGGTGAGATCAACACATTTTGCGAAGCGGCAACCAAGAAGCCGGTCCGGCGTCCGCATATGTTGTTCTTTAACAAAGACCAGAGTCATGCGATCCTCTCTTTCTTGAGTGGCCATGTGCTGTTCATGGATGCCAAGACGCGTAAGCCAGAGGCCTGCTTATCGATGGGGAAGAATGTCCATGCGGCCTGGCCGACGCCTAACC
>JAABQN010000119.1 GCA_011391455.1 Nitrospiraceae bacterium | reverse complement strand
CCCTCCAAGAGCGTTCATTCGAACGAGTAGGGGGCACGAAAACGATCGACGTGGATGTCCGTGTCGTCGCCGCCACCAATCAAGATTTGGAGGCAGCCGTCCGGCAGAAGCGTTTCCGTGAAGATCTGTACTACCGCCTGAATGTGATCCCTGTCACCATTCCACCGTTGAGGGAGCGCAAAAGCGATATTCCGCAATTGGTGAACCATTTCTTGGCGAAGTTGAATCACAACAGGCCGACTGCGATGACAGCCTGTTCTCCTGACGCGATGGTCCGTTTGATGGAGTATCACTGGCCGGGGAACATTCGTGAATTGGAAAACATGGTCGAGCGCTTTGTGGTGATGAGCCGCTCAGGAACAATCGAAGCCTCCGATCTTCCCGAACGCATCCGGCGTTCTCCGGTCACTGCGGAGCAGCCTGCGTCGCACTTCATCAACTTTAGCGACCAGGGGGTGAATTTGTCGCGAGAGGTTGAACAGCTCGAGAACCGTTTGATCGTGGATGCGCTTCGCCAGGCCAATGGGATTACGAGTAAGGCGGCTCAGCTGCTTCAGGTGAACCGCACCACACTCATCGAAAAGATGAAACGGAAAGGGTTTGCGTCGAAGGCCCAGGGGCTGCGGGTCTCGGAGCATTTCTCTGCTGCATGAGCTACGCGACGAGCAGGACGGGTGAAGAAGTTCTGGGTTCTGAGTTCTGAGTGAGAGGAGAACTGGAAAGGGCGAGACGGACGACGGTTCGAAGTTCGAGGTTTTTGGAACTTCAAACTCAGAATTCAGCACTCAGAACTCAAAACTCAGAACTCCCCGGTGGCTCAGCACTCCGTGCCCTGCCTGTCTCGCGCAGCTTGCGCGGCTAGCCTAGAGTTTTACCGCATCCTGCCAAATCCACTCATACCGAACTCTGACATCTGCTTAGTAGCAGCTCCGTCAATTGATTGACGGACGCATGATCAAAGCGTCGGACCTTTGACAGGTTTCACTGATGCATCATGTGCTGAATAGCGAATGGCTCGTATTTCATTACCCGATACCAAAGGCACAGAATTTGCTGAACCTACAACTTGTCTATGAGAATGAGCGCATTATGCAATTGGTTGATCGTCTGTGTGCTTGCGCATGGTTCTGCGCTTCAGATTGCATCTGCCGCTGATCCACGAGAGCCTCAGGCGAGTTCGGAGGCTCCCCCGCCACCGTTCGCCTTGCCTGACGATGGGCCCCGCTATGACCGAACCGTCGAGGGGGCAGGGGCGTTACCATTCCAGGAAGCAGTGAAGGCATTCACTCGTGGGCAATATGCCGCAGCCCGTGCAGGGTTTGATGCGCTTGCCGCTCTCGATTCCACCAGTCCATTGATTCCGCCGTTGAAGGCATTCATGGCGGAACTCACTCTGCTGGAGGATCCGACCGACCATGGGCGCAGAGAGGCGATTGCGCAATATCGCAGCATTATTGGCGCATATCCGAAGAATCCCAATGCGTTCAGGGCATTCTGGCGGGTCGGCGATCTCTATACCGAAATGGGATGGTACCAGGAGGCCATTGTCGCCTACCAATATGCTCTTTCCCTCGACCTGCCTCATCACGATGCGGATCGATCGTTGCTCGCGTTGGGGGTCACACTGGGAAAGTCGGAGCGATGGACGGAAGCGGAACGGGCCTTCGGAATAGTTCGAGAGCGCGCGATGGATGATCGGCTTGTCGTGAGGGCGACGTTCGAGCAGGCCAATGCCCTCTACATTCAAAAGCGAAAGCGAGACGCGGTACCGCTATACGACTTCCTGCATCGGCGATGGCCGAATCTTCTCAGGAAAAATCCCGATGCATTGCAGCAGTATGGCAATGCCCTCGTTGAGGTTCAGGAACTGAAAAGAGCATGCGAGATCGATCTCCTCCTGTACAACCTTTTCCCTTCGCATCGGCACGCCGGTACGGCGCTCGTGCGTCTTGGAGACAGTCACAGCCGGCTCGGCCTGCGCATGCCGTCGGAGTTTTTTTATACGGCAGCACAGACGCAGTATGCAGATATGGCGGCAGCGGTCGTCGCTCGTATACGCCTGGCACGGCAAGAACAGGAAATTGCGGCGTCGGCAGGAGAGAACTTCTTGCGAAAAAAAGTTGAAGGCCTAATCCAAGGGAGAGGCTTCTCCTACCTGGATGCATCAAAAGGAGAGGAAATCTATAAGGCCATCGCTCTTGAACATCAGAACGATATTCTCGGTAGTGAGGCGCTCTTTTATTTAGCTGAACATTATGAATTGCAAGGAAACCCTGTACGAGGCATCAAGGTCTATCAAGACGTCACTCGGCGAACCGGTGTCATTCCGGATGATCCGTGGCCTCAGACTGCCGGACTCCATCTGGCCTCGCTTCTGAAGCCCCAGTTAGAAACGGCACTCAAGGACAAGAAGGATGTCCTGGCGGTCATGCTGTTCCATAGCCATGGCCATGCCCCAGAGCAACATTACATAGGGACAAGGACATTATTGGAGGTGGCCGACAGGCATCGCCGGCTGGGCTTCTCAACCGAAGCGGTGCATCTCTATCAAACGTTGGTGAAGAATCGGAAGGCGACTGCATTTCACGAAGAGGTGCTTCTTGGCCTTGGCGAGAGTTATTTGGATCAGCTCGACCCTGTGGCTGCCAGGAACGTGTTCGAGGGTTTCCGCCTTCAGTATCCGCAGAGCTCGCGATCGCCGCTGGTCTCACGGCAATTGACGACGGCCATGCTTGAGCAGGGAGATCGTCGGAGCGCGATCAGGGTCATGAGGCACTGGACCAAGTTACACCCGCGCGATGCGGCGCAAGGCTGGATGTTTCTGACGCTTGCGCGGACATTGCTGGAAGAAAAGAAACGAGAGGAGGCCGCCGCGGCATTCGAGAATGCATTGCGAAACAACATCCTCCGTGAACCACAAGATGTTCTGACGTATGCCGACCTGCTCTGGCAACTGAATCAACCGGAACGGGCCGTGGAGCTCTACCGACAGGTGCTCAAATCCGGACCGGATGCTGCAGAGGCCGAATGGGCCAGGGTGCAGATCATGCTGAACCTTGGGGCTAAGAATCGTACTGGGGCTCAGACGAGTGCCATGGCGCCAGACGCAGAATTTACCGATCCGTTGTTCCATCGGGCGGCGGGAGCGATGCAAACAGGCCTCCAAGCGGCAAAGGCGAATGAAGGAGAATAATGTGATGACCGTACACCCTATTTCTGCGACTGCGGATAGCGAGTTGTTACACGAAGCCTTTCGCAGTTTCGACGATGCGGCGGCGACGTTGCAACAGTCCTATCAGACATTGACGTCACGGTTAGAGCATCTTGACGTAGAACTAGCCGACCGTAACGAGGCGCTCAATCGGAATTTGCGCGCGAATGAAGAATTGCGGGAACACTTAACGGCGATTGTCGAGTCGCTTTCGACGGGATTGCTCGTCATGGATACGGACGGGTCGATCACACGTTGTAATCAGGCCGGCGAGCAATTCCTCGGGCTCACGCGCGGACAGATTATCGGCCGATCCTTAGCCGCCTGTCTCAAGGAGGCAGAGCTGGACGGCGACGTCTATCCCTTGACGACGCAGCAGGGGGCGGCTGTTGCACTCTCCCACCGCGCCTTGCGGACCAGCGAAGGGCACCACGCCGGGAGTTTGCTCTTGATTCAGGACGTCACGGCGGTACGAGAACTTGAAGATCGGCTTCAGCGCAGAAATCGGCTGGCGGCCATGGGCGAGATGGTCGGTAGGATTGCCCACGAAATTCGGAATCCCCTCGGCAGTATCGAACTGTTTGCGTCGATGCTGCGCCGTGATTTGAATGGCGCCCCGGCATTGCGAGGGTATGCCGAGCATATTTCATCGTCTGTCCACATGATGAATCGTCTTCTGACCAACCTTCTGCTCTATACCAAACCGGACTGTTCCCATGGAAAGTGGCATGAGACGGAAGCGCTCATGCTCGATGCCTTGACGCTCGCCGCCCATGCCGTGGCCAATACCAGAATCGACATTCGTCTGGAAGTCGATCCTCTGGCATCCAGGATTTGGTGCGACGAAGGGCAAATGAAGCAAGTGCTCCTGAACTTGATTCTGAACAGCATCCACGCCATGCCCGGCAGTGGAACGTTGACGTTGTCGGCGACTCTCACAGAGGCACAGGCTTCCGGAGAACCGGCGCTTCGTCTTTCGGTCTCAGATACCGGCGTAGGCATACCTGCGGCTCAGCGCTCGAAGATTTTCGACCCGTTTTTCACCACGAGGGACGAAGGTACCGGGTTAGGGTTGGCCATCGTCCACGCGATTATCGAAGCGCATCGAGGCCGGATCGACGTGGAGAGCGTTGAAGGGCGCGGTACGACATTGACGATCGTGCTTCCACATCGCCGGGAGGCGGTTCGCATCGAGGCGTCAGAACTTCCTGATCCTGATCGCGGAGACGGAACCGGTGTCTCTGCCATGATCGGTGAACGCCACTTCGTTGAAGAGGAGACTTCTGCATGAGCGAACAGGACGACGTAGGCCTTGAGACAAAAGCCTCCGCGCAAGCCGAGCGAATCTTGATCGTCGATGACGATCCATCCATGCGGACTGCTTTAGTGGAGTCCGTCCGTCGTCTCGGCTATGACGCGCAGGGCGCGGTCGATGGCGCCGACGCCGTAGAACGGGTCAGCCGCTATAAACCCTGGTTGGTGGTGACCGATCTGAAGATGCCGCGACTTGGCGGTCTCGATCTGATCAAGGAGATCAAACGCCACTCGCCGGAGACGTTGATGGTCCTGATGACCGCCTACGGGACGGTGGAGACCGCCGTGGACGCGATGAAATACGGGGCAAGCGATTACATTCTCAAGCCGTTTTCCACGGATCTGCTCGAGCGAGTAATCGCCAATCTGAAAGCGCGTGGCGCTGATGCCTCGGCGTCATCGCCTGCGCCGATCGACCAGCGGTCCATTCTGACTCAAGATCCTGGCATGGCCCGTTTGCTCAGTACCGTGGAGGGAGTCGCTACGAGTCAAGCCACGATCCTTATCAATGGAGAAAGCGGCACAGGGAAAGAACTGTTGGCCCGCTTTATCCATAGTAGAAGCCCTCGTGCGCACAGACCGTTTATTGCCGTGAATTGTGCGGCCTTACCCGACGGGCTTCTGGAGAGCGAACTGTTCGGTCATGAGCGTGGAGCCTTTACCGGCGCCATCATGAAAAAAATCGGCAAGTTTGAGATGGCGCATACCGGCACATTGTTGCTGGATGAAATCAGCGAAATGAACATGAGTTTGCAGGCCAAGTTGCTCCGGGTGATCCAGGAGCGGGAAGTGGATCGAGTAGGAGGTAAGGATCCTGTGCCGGTAAATATTCGGGTCATTGGGACGACCAATCGATCGCTCTACCATGAAGTGGAGCAGGGCCGGTTTCGGGAGGACTTGTATTACCGTTTGAATGTATTCCCTATCACCGTCCCTCCGTTGCGGGAGCGGCCCGCGGACATTCCATTGCTCGCGAGGCATTTCGTGGCAGTCTCCGCGGCGCGCAATAGCGTTCCGCTGCCGGCAGTGTCGGCGGAGGCCTACGCAATGCTCCAGGACAGACGGTGGAAGGGGAACGTGCGCGAACTGCAAAACGTCATGGAACGTGCTGTGCTCTTAGCCGGGAAGGAGCCGATCCTTCCGAGCCACTTGTTGGTGGAATCCGGCGGCCAGCCGGTGTCTCCCGTTCCAGTCTCATCCGTACCGCAGCCTTCCGGAAACGGTTCTCTATGGGAAATGGAGCGGGAACTGATTTTTCAGACCCTCACACGAGTGAGGGAGAATCGTACTCATGCGGCGAAAGAACTGGGGATCAGCATCCGTACGTTACGTAACAAGCTTCGAGAATATCGAGGGGCAAGTTGTCAGGACTCCGCATAATCCGGTCATTCACCATGGTATAGGGAGTGGGCAGAAAACATCCGGCACTATTTGCCGATCGGCAGAGGTGACTACTCAGGTAGATAGGCTGAAGGGGTTTAGCCTGAAGGTCGAAGGTCGAAATTCCGAACACTTCAGCCTGAACCCCTTCAGCCTGAATACCTGGGTAGTGAGGATACGACAACAGGAGGGAAGTACCATGACGATTTTTGATAGCACCATGCAATTGCTCAATCGCACGCTGGATTTACGGCAAGCCAGGCAGCGGGTGATCGCTTCGAACATCGCGAACGAAGAAACGCCGGGCTATCGCGCCACCGAACTCAATTTCCAGGATTCCTTGCAGGCTGCGAATCGTGGGAAAAATTTTGTTTCACTCGCGGTGACTCAGGGTCAGCATATCGGTCCACGCGGAAACCCGGTGCAACAGGTAACGGGGAAGCTTGGCTCCGTGCCAGCGGGAGATATTCCCCTGGATGCCAACTCGGTGAACATCGAGCTGGAGATGGCAAAAATGTCTGAAAACGCAATGTTGTACAACAGTGCAGCGTCGATTATGGCGATCCG
>JAABQN010000013.1 GCA_011391455.1 Nitrospiraceae bacterium | reverse complement strand
GCGTCACCGAAACCAACTGGTCTGCCAGGTAGCGAATCACGCCAACCTTGACCAAGCCACCGACCAGGATAAACAACCCGATAAAAAAGAAGATGGTTTTCCACTCGACATCGGTGAGATACGACAGCTCCTCAACATCCTTCGGCTTCCGCCTCGCATGACCGATCAGCATGAACAGGCTCGCGCCAAGGAGGGCAATCGTGGCCGGCTCAAGATGAATGAAGGAATGCATGCAAAACCCGACGTTGACGATCCCGAGCAGCCAGAGACAGCGATGCAAGAACGGTCGATCTAAAACAGCCTCCCGTGAACTCAATGCCAACACCGCCGTTCGGAGATGCGGAGCCACGGTCATGGTTCGCCCAAAGACCAGCTACAGCACAACCAGAAACACGGCCATGATCAGCACAGCGATTGGGCCCAAGACCACGAGAAAATCGAAATAGCTCAATTCAGCCTTGCTGGCGATCATGATATTGGGGGGATCGCCGACCAGCGTCGCAGTTCCACCAATATTCGATGCCAGCGCCTCTGTCACCAGAAATTTAACGGGATTCAGTTCCAATCGCTTGGTAATCGCCAACGTAACGGGCGCCATGAGCAGCACCGTGGTGACGTTATTGAGCATGGCCGAGAGCCCAGCCGTCAACAGTGCCAGCAACACCAGCAGACGAAACGGTTTCGCGTCGGACCGCTGCGCCGCCCAGATGGCCAAAACCTCGAAGAGACCGATCTCCCGGACGATGTTAATGATCACCATCATCCCAATCAATAGAAACACAACGTTGTAGTCGACGCCGAACTCATGCGAATAGAACGCCTCGTCTTGCGACACCACACCGAACCCGATCATGACCGCCGCACCTAAGAGCGCCACAATCGTCTTGTGTATCCGCTCAGTGATGATGACCAGATAGCACACACCGAAGATGAGCAGGGCCAAAGAAGTCGAAGACATTCAATACCGCCTATCGCCTAAGGAATGACGCTGGGCTCAGAAGTTTTCACGCACTATCTAGAACACCCTACTGCAATGCAATGAGAGTCGTCTTTCCCCCTGTCTTGTTTATTGGTTTGGTTGGTTGAACCAGATCAACTCTCGCTCCGCTACGCCGGTGCGAAAGACCACGTTGTATGCTTATTAGAACCGATGGATTCTTTTGCATACTGTCCGCTTTCGCCTACTGTCCTCTTTTGAGAACATCCCCTATAGAAGCTCTTCTCTTTCTTTCCGCCTGGATAGAGACGCGACGGATTATGCGCGTCCCATGGTTCAGTTCTTGCGGAAGCCTGGCTCACATCTCGTTCACACCGGGAAGCAACGATTGAATCCCGGATATCAGAGCCCTGTAACGCTATGAGGAGGCCACCATGTCAAAGCGTCGCAAGAAATTCCTGTCGGCAGGCCTAGCAGGAGTGCTGTGTTCTACAGCGCTGCTCGGCATCACTGCCGCTTACGCGGATGGGAAAAACAATTTGCATCTTCCCGGCATGCGGGACCGGCCTCACTCTCCGGAGAATTCTTTTACGCGCATGTTTCCTGATTTGCCGCCCTTCGCCACACCGACCGATGCCGCGCGGGATCAGGCCAAAAAGCTGGGCGAAAAAGGCGGGCTCATCGATGCGATGGATATCCTGAGCGATCCCATTAAGTCGATCACGGAACCTCTGCTGTTCAGCCCACACAATCCCGACAATCCCAACATGACGGCCGGCATCACCTTCTTCGGTCAGTTCCTTGACCACGATATAACACTCGACCCGAGATCTCCGTTGCTCGAACGGAGCAACCCAGCAAAAACGACGAATTTTCGCACCGCGGCGTTCGATCTGGACAGTCTGTATGGTGATGGGCCGGAAGCATCCCCATCGCTGTATGACTTGAGCTCCGGCGATATCAAGCTACGAGTGGAACCCATTCCTGGTTCAGAACTCGTTTCTCGCAAGGGCGCGGTCCGTTTCGACCTACCGCGTGATCCCAGCAATAATGCCGCCATCCTCGGAGATAGCCGGAACGACGAACATGTGATTCTTGCTCAGTTCCACTTGGCCATGCTGCGTTTTCATAACGCGGTGATCGACCATTTGCGCAAGGATTCCTCTCTTGCCGATCAATCGGCTGAGCGGATCTTCAAGATGGCTCAACGCCAGGTCCGCTGGCACTATCAGTGGATTATCCTGCACGAGTTCCTGCCGCTGACAATAGGACAAGAGCGCGTCGATGACATCCTCAGAAAAAGACTCCGCTTCTATGAGGTGGATAAAAAAAATCCTTCTATTCCCATCGAATTTTCAGTGTCAGCCTACCGTTTCGGCCATTCGCAAATTCGTCCCAGCTACCGCCTCAACTTTGGCCCAACCATCACGCCGGCAGCGCCATTCTTCGCCTTTCTCTTCGACGATGCCCAGGACCCCAACGACCCGGACCCAATCGATCTGCGTGGCGGGAAGCGCGCACCGCGTCGGTTTGTCGACTGGCAAACATTCTTCAATTTCGGCGATGGTAATTTCCGGCCCAACAAGAAGATCGACGGTAAGCTTTCCAGCGTCGTGATGTTGCTTCCAGGCTCGCGTGGGCCTGCCCCTGGTCTGCCGGCCGATGGGGTACAGTCGCTGGCCTCACGCAATCTGATGCGTCACGTCAATTTCGGGATACCGTCCGGCCAGGCGATTGCGCGGAGGATAGGTGTTCCAGCATTGACCCCCGTCCAGCTGGACGCCCTCACGCCCTTCGGCATGGAAAAGAGTACACCGCTCTGGTATTACATTTTGAAGGAGGCGGAACTCATGGAGAATGGTCTCCGGTTAGGACCGGTGGGAGGCCGCATCGTCGGTGAAGTATTTATCGGCCTGCTGAAGGCCGATGACACTTCCTATCTGGCCGTTCAGCCGAATTGGACACCGGTGCTGAAGTCTACGACGCAGGGCGACTTTCGCATCACCGATCTGTTGACATTTGCCGGAGTGGTTCCACCGCTGGAATAGCTGCAGTAATCGAAGGGGTCGGACGTTTTCAATGAGACGCCCGATCCCTTTCGTTTTTCACCACGAAACATGTGCAACCCGCTAGGCAGCCGCTGCCGGTTATGCTACAAACCTGCAGAAAGATTCTCGGGCTCGCTCGATGGTTGTTCACGTGACGATGGAACAGCGTTCAACATCCCCCATGCGATTGACTCTGGCGGGAATCGTATGCAGCCTGGCCATGACCGGCTGCCTCTCCCCTATCACGCTGAATCGCGCCGTGACAACCTATGATGAAGCGATCACGGATGCCATATCCAAACAGCTTCTCATCAACATCGCCCGTGCCCATCAGCATCAACCGATTCACTTTACCGGCGTCTCGAATATCGCCGCAACGTTCGATTTCCGTGTCAGCGCCGGGGCCACTCCGGCATTCACGGGAGGGGCTGGCAGGGCGCTCATGCCGATCTTCGGCGGCAGCGTGGCGGAGAACCCCACCATCAGTATCGTGCCTGTCGAAGGGGAAGAGTTCACCAAACGGCTCTTGACCCCCTTTCCGGAAACCAAGTTCACGCTCCTGCTCCGGCAGCGGTACGACATCGATCTGTTGCTCAGGCTGATGGCGCAGGAACTGCGGATCACGGAGAATGGCCAGAAGATCGCCTACCGCAATAAGCCTGCAGATCGGATAGACTACGAGATGTTCCGTCGCGTGGTGACGCACCTCTCGACTATTCAGGACCAGAACCAGCTCTATGCCGAACCGCTCGTCTACATTCGGACCTGGACGATTCCGGCCAACTCGGTCACGGCAGAGGGCTTCCAGTCTTTAGAGAATGAGTATCTCGTGACCTACAGCCAGAAAGACAACACCTACACCCTACGGAAACAAATCACGGGACGAATTCATATCACCAACTATGACCCAGACACGCTCTCACCCGATGAACGAGCCCGGTTGATCGACGAAACGGAAGAAGGGCACCTGAACGATGTCTCCTTCGACATCCGCCCAGGGCATGTCGGGGGGGAATACCCTCTCAAGGGAAATTTCCGGCTGCGGAGCTTCAATGCCATTCTCAACTTTCTGGGTCGATCGCTTGGAGAAGACCCCGAATACCCCGTCGACAGAGATCCGCGGACCCCGAAGGTCCACGAAAATCCTGTCCACACAATGGAACTTCTGCTGTCGGATGGAGCTCCCTCGGAAGCCGACCTGTCGATTAAATCCCACGGAAAATATTACGCCGTGAACACCACGGGACCGCTGGCTCGCTGGAACCGCGAGGCCTTCCAATTGCTGTTTCTATTGTTCCAGATGACCGTCACCGAGGTGCCTCGCGTCGGAGTCCCCAGCATCACGATTGCCAAGTAACCGGGCCACAGAGTCCCCACCCCTCTGATCTTCGACTATACCCATCCACCGCACTGCACAGACAGGCGCCCAGGATCGCCCCAGCACGCGAGGGTATCGGAACATTAGCACGGTGTTTCCGATTACCTGCATCGGTGAGCATGAAGGGACAGGGAGGTCTCAGTCATTGAGTTTCAAGTACGAAAAATCCCGAATAAACAGACAGCCGCAATCGTATTCAACTGGCATTACATCTGCATAGTCCTACCAGTGAGAAGTCCCTAGGATCATCCAGCGGCAAGACCGCAGAAAAGGACCACGTTATGGTAGTTCGACAATATCCTCGATTCCAAGCGGCTTTTTCCGGCACCCTCGTCCATCAGGGTCAGCTCCATACGATTGACAAGGCTCTCGACCTGTCACACAAGGGATGTCGACTTGAAAGCCCCCTTCGGGCCTCCGCTGGAATGAAGGTGGATCTCCTGCTGTATCTCCCCAAAGCAGAGGCCCCCATCCTGATCCAAGGCGCCGTCATACGCTGGTCAGGCGCGCACGGGATTGGAATACAGTTTCAGTCCCTCACCTCGCCCAACCAAGAGCGGCTAACCCGCACCATCAGGCAGCTTGAAACTACAGCGGGCCACAGCTAACCTGCATCGATAGGATAGCGCCTCAACATATCCCGCCCGCACGCACGGACAGGTGATCAGAATGGTCGAATGTCCGTGTTTTCTCGTCAGCCCTGATGACAGGTGCTATAGTTCAGAAGCAACTGTTCATTAACCATCTCATAGAATTACAAGGAGGCATCATGGCAAGACAGCCCAATCCAGCGGGAGGATCATCCACGACGCATGAATCGATGGAAGATGAGATCCGGTCTCTGGCCTATCAATTGTACTGCGAAGGCGGCTATCAGAACGGTCATGATGTTGAGTACTGGCTACGGGCCGAGAAGCAAGTGCTGGTTCGCAGAAAAGCCCACTTGCGCAAAGTCCTCTGATCGCCGAGAGATTGCGGGGCAACTGTCGTTACTCGATGATCCAACCTGCCCCTGAAGCAGGCGCTTAAAAGAATCCGCGCCTGAATCCTCTCATATTTGCCTCAACAAACACTGCCGCCTCTTTCATTCTCCAGCGCCACGCACGGGCAAGGCGATCAATAGGTGCTCCCTTTACAGTCTACGCCGCTCTGTTCTGTCTGAAGATTGTTGACAGCCGATGCCGTCACTAGAGTATGCTGGTCGTCAGAGGTGCATCACGTATGATGAACCAGACCATTCCCGTCACATCGCTCTCCGGCCCACCGGTGTCTCGTTGGTTTGGATTTTTTTCAGAATTTCGACACGACAGCCTCGACTTTTTGTTGCGCTGTCAGACTTATGGCGAAGTCGTGAAGCTCCCGATGGGCCAGATGGCTGAGATCATCTTCCGCCATTCGGATCTGGCCATGTACTTCCTCAATCATCCTGATGACGTCAAACATGTGCTGGTGACCAACCAACAGAACTACACGAAGTCACAAGTCCCTCCGGGCGAAGCCCGCGTTTTCGGAAAAGGCGTGATACATACGGAGGGCGAAACCCATCACCACCAGCGGCGACTGTTTCTCCCCTTCTTTCATGGAGACCATGTGACCTCCTACGCTGGATTGATTACCGAAAAAGCTGCTGCCCTCGCGACACGCTGGCACCACGGCGCCACCGTTGACATTGGGCGGGAGATGATACAGCTCACCCTGTCGATTATGTGGCGCCTCCTCTTCGGGCGTGAGGTGAACTCCGACGCCACGCAAGTCGCGGAGGCTATTATGGCAGGGCACCGCTTACACTTGGAGCAGTACAGCTCCGCCCTCGCCTGGATCATGCCTTTGTGGGTTCCGACGACACGGCGTCGAGAATTTTCTCGTGGCCAGGATTTTGTGGATGCAAAGATCAGAAGTTATATCCAAAGCCGTCGTGCGGCACCTCTCGAGAGCCAGGATCTGCTCGCCCTCTTGCTCGCAGCCACTGATGAGGCGGGGCAGCCACTGAGCGACCAGGAGATTCGCGATGAGCTCTCCACCTTCCTAATCGCCGGTCAGGATCCGACAGCCAGTGCACTGACATGGATCTGGTTTCTCCTCTCCCAGTCCCAGACCGTGCGCGCAGGCCTGGCCCATGAGTTAGAGACCGTGCTGGGCAACCGCCTCCCAACGGCGGCAGATGTGCCTCGCTTGGTGTACACCAAAATGATCTGGGACGAGTCGCTTCGCCTTTACCCACCTGCTTGGCTGTTACACGCACGTAAGAGCCGCGCCGAAGACAGACTGCCATCCGGTGTCCTCCTCCCGGCCGGTTCCCGGGTGTTCCTAAGCCCCTGGAGCATGCACCGAAACCCCCGGTGGTTTCCCGACCCCACCCGATTTGATCCAGACCGTTTCTCGCCAGAGGCTAAGGAGGCACGGCCGGTCTTCAGCTACTTGCCGTTTGGGGGAGGTGGGCGCCGGTGTGTGGGCGAGTCATTTGCGGAAATGGAAGGCCTGCTGGTGCTGGCGACAATGGCCTCGAAAGTCCGCCTCCGATTGGTAGACGGACAAACTATTCTTCCCGATCCTCTGATGACGTTGAAGCCGAAGGTTCCGGTCCACATGACCATCGAATCAGTCGGTACCCCCGAGCGCCATCCCACGACAGCCTAGCAGAATGCTGAAAAAGTCCGCCAGCAGGGGAGGGATGGCCCGGTGAGTCCCCTATGCTCGCGCAACGCGCGGTCTCAGAAGACCCTCGTTGGACGCGCGCAGTCAGGGACTCATCCGGGCCATCCTGGGCAACGTACACAAGCAAGCTTGGACGGATCATCTTGATTCACTCGCTGCGGCCTTGCTTGGGAGCAGGCGCGTCTCGGCGCGCCAGGGTTGGGCGGGTGAGAAGTCTGGCCTTTTTGAGCATCCCGCATGAGGGTTCTTCTCTTGCCTCAGACGTACAAATTATCGATGTTCTGCTATGCCAGAATGGTTTTCTCGCAGCCTGCTAAACGAGTCGGAAACGAACACAAGACCAACAAGAAAGGCCGCCGCGCGCAAACGAGATTCGTGCAGTCTTTCACACTTCATCTTCGCGGAAGGTATAACCAGCACGCTTCATTGCCCGGCGTACGGTACTCATCACTGTAGGAGTATCGGAATGCGGCAGCACAGCCACCTCCGGTGCAGCCTGAAGTTTGGCCAGAAGCTGCGCAGCTTCTGAGCTTGCCAGCTCGTCGCAGGTTTCATACAGGCCCCCAGGGCCTTCTTCGATTATATTGTGCACTTTGAGCACGGCACGAATCTTTGCTATCACCACAGCCGTGGGAGACGGCATGAGCTAATGACGCGATGGCCCCATGGTCAAGCCGGAGCTTGGCTGCGATAGGAAGTGGCTCCCCGCCTCGAATCCGCTGTGCGGCAGGTAAAAGAATCTTTTCCTTCATGCCGATGTGGCGGAGCAGTCCGGCTTGAAATTGATCGTACGTTCCCTGATCAACAGAGCCGACCCGAGCCACCGCCGATTCCAGCAGCGCTTCCAGCCGCCCGTGGTCTTTCACAAGAAAGTCTGTGATCGGCCCTGCTGTTTCGTTCTCTCCTAGTTTCATCCGTTGTCTCCGATTATGTCCTCCCGACCCACTTATTGATCCCGCCATCTATTTATAAATGTTGAGCCTGTGATGCCAGCGGGAGGGATTGAGGTTGCATCTGTTTAGGGCGCGCTTGCCGGAGTAGCGGACGTGCGTCGCTAACTCAGTCCGATGCCGAAGACTTTGGCTGTTTTTTTCACATCTCGTGGATTGACCCATAGGATGGCACCGAAGCGACCCTGGCCGGCAGCGAGGCCGGTCACCGCGGTCATGTTGATCTTGGCTGAGCGAAGTCGATCGGTCAGATCGGCCAGCGCTCCCGGGCGATCATCGCCTTCAATCAGCAAGCACATTTTCGGTCCCTGCACTTTCAACTTATGCGCCTTCGCGATGGCCTTGAACGCGGTGGGATCTTCCGGCACCACATCCACCTGTGTGCGGCGACTCCGAGGAAACGCATGCACGGCCATCAAATTCCCTCCGGCCTCACGCAGTGGGGCAAGGATGCCGGCTAATGTCCCGGGTTTATCCGCAATCTCCACCTTGAAATATTGAGCCGTTCGAACCAGATCAGCCATCATACCCTCCTCTCCCTGCCCCAATAGCGGGTATCATCCGACAGGAAATAATTCGCACGAAACAATGTGTATTGGAATGATCATCACAAGGACCGACCTCCGCAGGCGTCTCGCAATGATGGAATGGAAGTTGACGTGATATACCCTAGGCGACTAACCGTACGGAATGCAACCGGGAAACTCCGTCTCCCATCCCCTCTTTATATTTGCATCTTTTCGTCCTACAATATGTTCCAAAATGTGTGATTGAAATGCTCCTTCGACTTGTCGCGATAACATTGGCAACCGCCCTGGCCTGTACATACAGCACTGCCGGTTTTGCCGAGACGGTCAGCACCAAGAATGATTTCATCGGTCCGGTCCGAACCGTGACGACCAAAGCATTTGGACATTCGCAAACTGATACCTATGACCAGGCAGGCAACCTCGTTGAAGCCATCATCGATCAGGCACATGGGGATACCTCGACCCGCTACATGTTTACTCATGACCAGCAGGGAAATCTCCAGGAAGAAATCGCCATAGATAAGAACGGGAGACTCCTGTACCGAAAGCGCTTCGCCTACGCACGGGACTCACAGGGACGGGAAACGGCCTCTGTCGCAGTCTCCGATAACGGCGTATTTCTCCACGCAGAGTTTTCCCTGTACGACCGGTTCGGCAACTTATCGGAACAGTTGTTGGTCCACGACACCACGGTACACAGAAGCCTGTTCGATGTGCTTGGCCGTGTCATTTACTCCGCCAGATACAGTAAGGGGGAATTGTTCAGCGAGCTAAGACACGGGTATGACGAATGGGGAAGACCGAAGGAGCTCACCAGCTATACCGCCGATGGGACCATGACCGGCAAAGTGGTGAACGAACATGACGAGGCAGGGAGGCGCGTTCGAGCCACAAATGAAAAGTTTCATGCGGGCTCGCGGAGCAAGTGGATTACCACTTATGAATACGACGGCGTGGGGAATTGGGTCAAAGAGCAGACCTCGGATGAACCCCTCACCTCCCAGGCGGCTGGGTCGGCCCGAACTCACACCGTGCAAGAGCGGGTCATCGAGTATTACGAAACCCCCGATGCCAAGACCCCATAGCAGTTAGTTGATAAACTGGATGACGACGTCAGAATAAAACCGCGTCTCACTCCTTCGATTTAGCCAATCATCATGGTTACGTTGCCGATGAACTCATTCAACAGCCCGCTAGGAGGATGACATGTTCGGCCCCATTACGCTCCCCTTCGGAGCCAAAATGCTATTCAACACCGTCAGACTCAAGCCCGGAGTCACGTTCGAAGACGTTGAGTTAGCCGTCGGTGAATTGTGCAGCGTCGTCAAAGGAACCTACGGAGGCGACAAAGGCGGATTCCTCGCCGGACAAGTGTTCAAGTTCTCTGGCTTCGTCTCGAACGAGGGATCTCTCTCTGAATCCAGAACCGCCGACGACCATTATGTCATCGTGACCTATTGGCGTTCGTTCGAAGAGCACGAACGATCCCATGCGGACGAGACCTTCACCAACAAGTTCGCCGCGCTGGCATCCATGTGCTCCGACACCAAAGAACTGGGGTACGACATGCTTTGGCAAGGCGCGGCAGGAAGCTGATTACAAAGACCCCCATCGCCTCTCAGACTATCTGATCGGAACCTGCAAGCGCGCACCCGCCGCGCGCGGACAGGCTCCGCAATGTTGGATTGCAAGACCCGACCCCTTATTCATTCCTATCGTGCACGTTCTGCGAGCAAGAAGGGTTCCTGGCCGCTCCCCTCCTCCCTCCAAGCTCGCTCGTTCTCTCCAAGGGATGGGGCCTGATTGATCTTCCACTGCGCGCGTCCAACGAGGGGAGTCCCCGACCGCGCGTTGCGCGAGCACAGAAGATCATCGGCTCCATCCCCTCCTCTGTTCCGCGAGCACAGGGACTGACCAGGCTACCCTCTCCCCTCTGGGCGCCTGCAGCCGACTGAGACAGTCTGACCAGAGTGTGGCCGGGTCCTTGTCGAAGATGCTGAACGGATCTGCCGGCAAGATCCCCCACGTTTCCAGAAGCATCTCAGCTTCCAGCTGCCTCGGAGCCCATGCGGCAAATCCGGCAAAAGCCCGGAAGGTTTCGGTCGGTTTAGCCTGCGAAATGATGCGTTCTAGAACCTTTGGTGTGCGCCCCAGATAGACCCCGTCGAAGACCGATCGTGCGTCTGCTGGAGGCTCCTTGAGTCGGAACAGCAAGAGAAACCGAGATGGTTCTACCGGCCCACCCACAAATAGCCGGTGGCTGGTCCCCTTGAGCGCGGCGATATCCGGCAAGGCTTTGGACAGAAGAACGCTCGTGGAACGATTCAGAATAAGCCCGACGGTTCCTTCAGACCCATGGTCCACGACGAGGACCACAGCTTGGCGGAAATTTGGATCTTCCAGCGATGGGCTGGCCACTAAGAGCACACCTTTCGCGACCGACGACGCGAACTCCATACCCGCCAGAGCGGGTGCCGAATGCAGGACGGTCAAGAGCCCCCCGAGCAAGAAAATCGCAATGGCTCTCCTTGTGCCAGTGAGAACCGACGCGCTCAAGTAGTCAGACGGAGGCAGCATGAGGGAACTTCCACATGATGGTGAGACGGCTTCCATAGTACGAGAGAAAGAAACAGGAACATTCTACTTGCTCAACGCAGGCTTGGTCCCTCCCTAACTTGATGTTCCAAATTGGAACTTCAAGTCGTTGAACTCCGAACGTGTCAACCGGAACAGACAATAGTGTCAGGCACCATTTTGAAGCTCATGCATGAGCTTGATTTAGAATGTGGCAAATCAGACATTCTGCGAGGCAGCTGGTGGGAACTCCATTGCGCGCATTGAGCGACCTTCATCCTTCCAAATGATCCTTCCAAGCTTGCTTTTCCTCTCCTGGAAGGGCACGCATGTTGGTCTACGTGCGGCCGTCGAACGAGGCTATAAATGATCCCTCCACGCTCGCGCGTTATCTCTTCAGGGATGGGGCCCGATTGGTCTCCCACTGCGCGCGTCCAACGAATGATGTTCCATCCAAGCTTGCTCGTTTTTCTCTCAAGGGGGTGGCCTGGATTAGTCCCCAACTGCGCACGTCGAACGACCACAGCTTTATCGTGGGGGTTCCGTGAGCAAAGGGGACTAACCAGGCTACCCCCGCTCTCAGTCTTCTTTTTCTTCTACCCCCCAACTTGAAAGCAGCACCTCCCCGCCCTTTGCTGATTGGAGATGTTCCGCAACGCGCAAGCTGATCAATGCCTTTTCCATTTTTTCAGGCACATACTCTTCGAGAAAATCGATCGAGACTACTGCATTACGCTGCTCGCCGGCGGCGGCGGGTTCGATACAAAACACCTGCGCCGTCCTGGCAGCATCGTACGAGTCACGAATCGAAGCCCCGGGGAAATGTCCTTGAAAATACCCGCGCACGGCCGCCAACTTTTCCAGTTCCTCGACTGTATGCACATCCGATCCCCATGCCATCGCCTGCCCTCCTTTGTACCCTGATGACCACCACCTTGACTGCGCACATCAAGGACCACGTCCTTGATGATGATTCTTCCCCGCGCCTACCTCTTTGTCCTCTTGAGAATCGGAAAAACAAAAGCATTCTACTTTTTCAGGGCTGGCCCAGTCCATGTTTACCTGCGCACAGCTTTCTCACCCGTCCCCCCCCGCACCATACAAGACGCGGTCTTCCCCAAGCGCCCGCTCCTCTATTCACCAAGGAGATGCCTTCGGACTACGCGCACTTTACCGGAGGAGCGAGGCATCCGCCGAGGGTTCACCGGGAAGGAAGGCTGGAACTGACCAAAGCCTCACGGTCGCGAGACCGTGGCTGCGGGAATTCCAGAAGGCTTCCACCCGGTGAATCCCGTGCGGATCGCTCCGGGAGGTATGTGCGCCCAGGCCGAAGGCACCCTCCCACTCCGTGGCCCTGTATTCCCGTCCATCGGGTATATTGTTATATGCCTTCTCGCCCCAATCACCGCACCCCCACCAATCCCCGCCGCCGCAAGCGGCGCAGGTACCGGCTCACCCTCAAGACTCTCCGGCGTTGCGTGCGCGCCCGTTGGCGTACGTTCCGTACAGTCAGAAAAGCCCTGCTCGCTTGGCCTCCGACCGTTCGTACCGTCGTGATACTGGCGACGACCTTCATATTCTTGCTCGGCATCAACTGGACCTATCAGGCATTCAACAAGCCGGCCGAGATCCTCTTTCCCTTGGATCAGTCACTCAACAAGAGCCCAGCCGAGACGTGGAGACAGTACGGCTCGCTCTTCCGCAAACATGCGACGCCAATTATCACACCCGAATTGCTGGCCGCACTAGCTCAGGCTGAAGGCGGAGGGAATCCGGTGGCGCGGACCTACTGGCAGTGGCATCTGACCTGGAACCCCTTGGAGCTATACCAACCGGCATCAAGCGCGGTCGGCATGTACCAGATTACTGACGGGACATTCCGCGAAGCCAGACGTTACTGCATCCATGACCATCGGGTGGTTGAGGAAGGCTCCTGGGACAATCCGAATTCCTGCTGGTTCAACAGTCTCTATACCCGCGTCCTGCCGAGCCATGCCATTCAATTGACCGCGGCCCTACTAGATCGACGCGTCGCAAGTGCCATCGCCTTGCGACCGAGCGGCAGCGTCACGCTCAGGCAGAAGCAGAATCTGGCTTCCGTGATCCATCTCTGCGGTGCTACTGCAGGACGGGCCTATGTGACCGGTGGTTTCCGGCTCGGCCCCCGCCAACGATGCGGCGGCCACGACGTCAGAGACTACCTGACAAGGGTTAACGCGATGAAACAGGGGTTTGCCAGACTGGCGGCCAGCTGACTGATAGTCCCAGGAAGTGCTGCGTACTGAGCTTCGGAGGGAAACGGATCTCATATCGCGCAAAGTTGATGCACTCCACGCTTCACGAACGATGAGAGGCTGAATCATGCAGCGTGGGAGGCCGCTTTTTCCAATAGCTCGTGGATGAGCGTTTGATAGGGTTTTTTATGCTTGGCCGCCATTTTCCGCAACTGAGCCAAGAGATGTGGGGATAGGCGAATGGCGATGAGCTGTTTCGCCATTCCACTGGATGGCCGCCCGACCCGACGTGCACGCTGGAGTTCTTCCACCGTGGACTCCGGGATGTCCGAGAAATCAATCTGTGAGTCGGGTATAAGCCTGACGCTCCCTCCGGCTCGCCGGCCGCGCACTGATGATCCGGAACTCTTCTTTTTCATGATCCATCCTCCGTATCGTCTACACAACGAGCAAGAGCCGCTTGCTCGCCGAGAAACCAAGTCGCTTGAACCGTTGTTCCAGATGCGAATGGGCAATATCGTCCCAGTCAAGCCCGTTGGCATCGCCGAATACTGTAGCCGCCTCCTCGAATGAGACCCTGTGCTTCTCGAAATTGGCAATGGCCTTCGGGATATCCCACGTAAACATACGACTGTATATACAGTAATTCGGCTCTCATTACAAACCGCATCACGCCAGCGACCGAACTTTAGAGACCGGGTCGTGCCACCCCTAGAAGCTGACTCATTCGAGCCAGATTTATTCACGAACACTCCTGGCCAGATAGAAGATCCTGCCTGGGTTTGCTATCCTCACCTGATCGAGATCGAAGCATCAGCCTGGAGTGCCGTTTATGTTTCACATTCGCCCCGCAACCGAATCTGATTTTGCATCCTTACTTCAAGTACAGCAGGATGCGTTCGGCGAATACGCCAATGCCTATACAGTGAGCGGATGGACCACGGAAACGATGGAGAGCCTCAGGGAAGATGCCAGAGAGAAACATATCTTCGTGGCGGAGGCGGAGGGAACGGTAGTGGGGTCGGTGCGCTTTTGGACCGTGGCTGGGGTCTGCATCATCCGCCTATTATCCGTGAGTCCCACTCACCAGGGCCAGGGGGTCGGGAAAGCGCTGATACGAGAAATCGAACATGCCGCGACTGACGCCCATAAGTTCTATGCCTGCACCATGCTGCGTACGGCCAGGAACATTCACCTCTTCTTCAGCCTTGGCTATAAGGCAGAAACCATTCTCCCCGATCATTACGATCATTTGGATCTTATCTGTTTCGCCAAGTATCCCCAAAAGCCAAGTGCTGAGTGCTGAGGTCTGTCTTGTCTATTTGGTCTATTCGGTCTGTCTGGTTTGTTTGGTTGTTAGACTCAGGGGACTAGACAGACGAGAAAGACCGGATAGACCAAATAGACAAGACAGACCAAACCAACGAGATAGACCAGATTTACCGTCGGTGGTGACGCCGCGGTTCCAATATGTTCTTGAACACGTAATCGGCTACGCGGTTTCCCTGCTTGATCCCCTCGGTCGAATCGAACGCCCAATGGATGCCGAGGTAGATGCGGCTCTGGCCGTTTTCCTTTTCCGCCTGCGACAAGGAGGAGAAGGTACGCGTCACGGGCTGACGCACCCTCCCTTGGTTATCTGTAGTCACGCCGTTGAATTCGTCCGAGACGAAGGTGAATGGGATGAGATCGGTTCGATAGTAGTTGCGCAGCATCTCGAAGAGCGCCCCACCGAACGCAGCATGACCGGAGGGATAGGCCGGAAACGGCGGGGTAAAATTCGGCCCCCTGAGATTGCTGGCCGGTGCCCCGAGCGGCGTAAATGCCGGAATTCCGCCGGTGCTCGCATCGGCCTCTCGGATGCAGGTGACTGGCCGACAGACCTGATAATAGTATTTGGACTCCCATGCGGCAATGCCGACATCCGCCATGGCGACGTTCACCAGCGCCAGGAACCGGGCCAACTCCACCTCATCGGAATCCGTGCCCATCTTGTGGGCGATTTTCATGGCGATCTGATTATAGAACCGTGGCGGAACTCCCAGGCCCGGCGTCCCGTCGTAGCCCCAGTAGATACCGATCTCGGTCTGCTCTGGGCTGCGTTCTGTTTGCGTCACGCTGCCGCCAGGCAAGAGGTCGTTGCCGCCGACAAAGCAGGCAGTGGGATCGGTTCCACACCCACCTAGACGCTTCACCTCGTTGAATGCAGCCGCATACTCCGGACTGTCCAGGGCGGGCGGCTTGGGAATCCTGAATTGGTCACCGGACTTCAGAACAAACGGTGTGACCTTTCCCCAATTTACACCCAATGCGATGGGGACCAGGCTGATGGGGTCTTGGCGCCACATCCCTGGCCCAGTAAGGGGAATGAAGTCAGGAGGAGAAGTGCCGAGTTGTAGTTCTTCATACTTCGGGGAGGAGAGGGTGTGGGGATAATAGCCGTCATTGGCCCGGCGAGCGAGTATCGCAGCGGCGGCTCTATGCCCTAGATCGATCCCGTCAGACTTGGTCTGGCCCTCCGGGATCGCCTCAAGCGCCTGGGTCAACGATAGGTCAAAGTTTGCCTTCTGCGAGGGATAGAGGAAAACCAGCGTATCGTATGCTGCCTGCGCGATCGCCGCTCTCACGGAGGTCACGGGGCGGGCACGGGGCAACTCGGTGTAGCTCTCGTACCCGCCGGCAATTGCGTTCACCGCATCGAAGATCGCGATGTGGACGATTGCCAGCGCATAGCTGGTTCGCACCGGTCCGACCTGTTCGCCGAAGATGCGGGGATCTCCGTCGAGGACGGGTGTGTGGTCGAGCACGCTGGCATCTCTAGCGATCTGGTTCCAATAACTCACGGCGACGGCCCTGGTCCGATCAGGACCGGGATGCGGGCGATGTCTCGCATCCGGTGGAGCCGATCGCTGATCTAGATGCATCCGCGGGCCGAACAGGTCATTGGCTCCGCCGCGTGATCCTTCTGCAAAACTCTCGTGTGATGGCACGAGCACGGACAGTACCGCGAAGAGAGTCAGAATCTTTCCAGAGTGAGATATCATAATCCTCTCCTTATTGAAGCAGGCGTTCCCCCATGTGTTTTCACACTGGGGCGCACCTTCCGCGGTAGGAGCATAAGCTGTGCCCTGAGCACATAGACTCCGAGTCCCTTGCTTTGTATTGAGATTCTTCCAAATTGCTCGCCCCAACATGGAGACCTGAACAATAAGTGCGCAGCGGCGCAGGGGGTCGCCTTCAACCAAAGATTAGACAAACACCTTTCTGTAGAAACCCGACCGATGTCGCTATCCTTCCCAGCCGCGCCAACGATCCGCAGGCCAAATGAATGATGACTGGTGAGTTGGAGAGCGGCCGGCGGTTAGGGAAGGCGGGGAACAAGGCGCTGGGACCAAGCGCTGAGAACTCCGGCGCACATAAGACAGGTCCTATGTGTTTGGGATTGGATGCTGCAGCGGATTCTCGGCGCAGTAGAAGCGTTCGTGAATATTGCCTGTTAGGGGACTACCGGGTGGTCCTTGTCGCTCGCCAGGCAATCGCTATCCCCACAAACAATAATAGGGACGCCAGAAGAAACGGCGCGCCGGGGAGATGCCAACCGGCTTGTGCGCCGATAAAGAGCGCGAAGGCTTGGGTAAAGAGGCCCGGTCCAATGAGGCCAGCGATACCGGAAAGCCCCGCAATGGCCCCTTGGAGTTGCCCCTGTTCGAAACTACTCACGCGGCGAGACATGAACGCTTGCGCAGACGGACCGGCGAGGCCCCAGAAGGCCATGATAGGAATCCCCGCGCAATAGATCCATCCCTCGGTCGCCACACCGTAGACCGCAAAGCCCAGCGCGCCGCTGAGCAATCCGGCAAGGAGAGTCTTCCGCTCTCCGAAGCGGGCTGTGAGCGGTCGCATGAGCAACCCTTGCACAATCATGGCGGTGACGCCGGCGCCGGCCAGCATGAAGCCGACCGCCTTCGTGTCCCACCCGTAACGATAGCCGACATAGAGCACAGCCACGCTCGGCAAGACGGCATGCCCAAGGTACCCGAGAAAGACGACCGCTGCGAGACTGAGGAGTTCGCGATGCGACCGCAACAGTTTGAACGAGCCGATCGGATTGGCCCGTCTCCAGGAAAAGTTCATGCGCTTCTCTCGCGGGAGCGATTCCGGCAAGACGAAGAATCCGTAGCAGGCGTTCACGAGACTCGTCGCTGCCGCGCCCCAGAAGGGAAGCCGTGGGTCGACCACGCCGAGCAACCCGCCCACCGCCGGGCCGAGAATGAAGCCTAAGCCAAACGCCGCGCCGATCATCCCGAAGCTGGCAGCCCGCTTCTCCGGCGGCGTGACGTCGGCAATGTAGGCGCCCGCAGTACTGAAGCTGGACGCCGCGATGCCCGAGATGACGCGGCCCACGAAGAGCCAGATGACGCTGGGCGCGAGCGCCATGAAGATGTAGTCGAGGCCTAAGCCAAGATTTGACAGCAGCACGATCGGCCGCCGACCGAAGCGATCCGACAGCGCGCCTTGAATGGGCGAACAGACGAACTGCATGAGCGCCCAGGCCATACCCATGATGCCGTAAATTGAGGCAGCCTCCGCCGTGTCGCCAGACATGAAATCTTCGACGAGTTTCGGCAACACGGGAATGACGATGCCGAACGAGAGTACGTCGAGCGTAACGGTGATGAGAATGAAGAAGATCGCCGCCTGCCGCGGCTGAGTCGATGGAGACACTGGAGGGATCGTCACCAGTCTGCGCCAAGCCGGTCGATCACGACCTGATGCACCACGGAATACTTGCCCAGGGTCGCCAGATAGACGGCTGTCTCGGCGATATCGAACGGATCGATCTTTTCGCTTCGGAGAATTTCTTCCGCCGGCGCATCGACAAGTTCATCGGCCACTCCGCCTGGACAGATGGCGCTCACTTTAATGTGATGCGGGCGGCCTTCGTCGGCCAACGACTTGGTCAAGGCCATGATGCCATGCTTCGACGCACTGTAGGTGCCGGTGCCGGCCCAGGCCTGCAGGCCGGCGACGCTCGAAATGTTTATGATTGTCCCTCCGCTCTGCTTCTTCATCTGCTTAAATCCAGCCCGGCAGCAGAAGAAGGTTCCGCGCAAATTCACATTCATCACTTCGTCGAACGATTTCGTCGTCGTCTCGGCTAACCGCCCGCCTGCAATGATTCCCGCATTGTTCACAAGAATGTCCAGCCGCCCGTACCGCTTCACGGTTTGGTCGATCAGCCGTTCCACCTGGTGCTCATCGGCCACGTCGGTTTGAAGGGCCCAGGCCTCACCGCCGGCCTTCGTGATCTTGGCGACAGTTTGCTCGCAGAGCGCCATCCGTCTGGCTGTGACCACGACGTTCGCCCCTTCGGCACCGAATCTCAGCGCGATGGCCTTGCCGATGCCGCTGCTGCTCCCCGTCACAATCGCGACTTTGTCTTTCAAGCGATTCACATGTTCACCTTATTAAGAAATAAATGCTCCCTCCAAACTCGCTCGCATGTCTCTTCAAGGGCAGCCTGGTCGA
>JAABQN010000118.1 GCA_011391455.1 Nitrospiraceae bacterium | reverse complement strand
CGGGCCGGCTCGCCCTATCCCAGCAACGTTTCAATTATCTTCCTTCCCCCTCCCCCCTTACCCCTCACTCCTCACCAACTACATGGCAAATCCCGCTCCAGATGCGAGTGACCGTCGGAGGCAAGACCGATACTTCGCGCCTGTTGCTGACGGAGAAGACCAGGGCAATCCCGCTCCCTCACGATTGGGAGTCAGTACTAATTAACGAGGGAGGCCACGGTTTCTATCGGGTGCGCTATGCGCCGGACCTGCTCGATCGTCTTTTGAACCGTGGCATCGATCGACTCGCTGTCACCGAGCGATTTAACCTCATCAACGACGCCTGGGCCGTCACGCTTGCAGGCCACATGTCCCTTACGGACTATCTTGACCTGACAGCGCGCTTTACGACAGAGCGGGACAAGAACGTCTGGGCTGTGCTGCTCGACTCCTTCTCCTTCCTGAATCGGATCATCACAGTAGAGGATCGATCGGCGCTTGAAGCGTTCGTGCGAGGCCGGATCGGTCCGGCCGTTTCAGAATTGGGGTGGGCGCCCCGAAGCGACGAAAGCGAGCTGACGAAACAGCTACGGGGTGAACTGATCGGCGCCCAGGGTAAACTCGGCAACGATCCGGCTATCCAACAACGAGCAGCTGAGCTCTACCGGGCTTATCGCAGCGACGCGACAGCCGTTGACCCCAATGTCGTGCCCTCGCTGGTCGCGATCCTCGCTCATACAGGCGACGCAACCAGGTACGAAGAATTTGACGAACGGTTCCGCACTGCAGCCACTCCACAAGAAGAACGGCGCTATCTCTTTTCGCTCGCGTCGTTTCAACCAAAATCATTGATCGAACGCACCCTCGCGCGCACCATCAGTGGAGAAATACGCACGCAAGACGCGCCGTTTCTCGTCAGTTCCATCCTGGGCAATGTCTACGGCAGAGAATTGGCCTGGGGGTTTTTGAAAGCGAACTGGGAGAAAATGGACCAACTGTTCCCCAAGCAAGGGATGCGCCGCATGTGCGGCGGGATCGCCGCGCTCGCCACACCTGAACTCGAACGAGACGTGCGGGACTTTTTCACAACGCGCAAGATCGACCTCGGAGGGAAAACGCTCGATCAATATCTTGAACAGCTACGGATCGCCGTCACAGTCCGGGAACGAGACAGCCGCGCCTTGCGCAAGTATCTGGAAAGATATCGATAGGTTTTTGCTGCGACAGCGGGCTAGTTGCCTCTCCTACTCGTGTCGTAATACCGCCAGCGGCCGTTGGCCGAGAATCCGGTAGGTGCTCCCAAAACCGACTAGCAGGGTCAGCGACATTGTGAGGAGGAGGCCGATGCCAAGCACTCGTGGGTGGATGTTCCAGGAAAGTTCGAATACAAATCGCACGAGGGCCCATGACAAGACAGTCCCGAGGGTCAGTCCGATCAACCCCGCGACGGCGCCCAGCAGGACATACTCCATGGCAAAGGCGCGCGCAATCAGGCCGCGTGTCGCGCCGAGCGCTTTCAGGATCACCGATTCGTAGAGACGCCGGTAGCGTGTCGCTGCGAGCGCCGCTGCCATGACCAACCCGCCGGCCACAACGCAAAAGAGCGCCACCGCTCTGATCGCCAGCGAGAGACGATCGAGCACCCGCGCAAAACCATCGAGCACATCGCCGATATGAATCGCACTGATGTTTGGAAATGAGGCGACGACCGTCTGCTGCAACGGCAGCTCTTGTTCTGTCGAGACTCGCACTGTGGCCACATAGGTAAAGGGCGCCCCTTCAATCGAGCCCGGGGACAAAATCATGTAGAAATTTGTCGAGAAGTTTCCCCACTCGACTTTACGGATACTGCTCACCTCCGCCGACACAGTAGTCCCTTGAATATCGAATTCCACAGTTGAGCCGATCGTGAGCCCTAAATGCATGGCCGCATCCTCTTCCACTGATACTTGAGGTGTCGAGAAGACTTGTTCTGGCTTCCACCATTCCCCCTTGACCAACGTATTGTCTTTCGGGAGCTTGTCGAGAAAGGTCAGGACATATTCACGGGTGAAATACCACTGTTTCCCACGTCCCTCCTTTCCTTCCGCGCGCTTGTCGCTCTTTTCCGCTCCTTCTTCTGCGGTGATGACCTGTCCGTTAATCGAATGAAGCCGGGAACGTATCAGTGGCATGAGCTCCGGACGCGCTTTACCTGTCTGTTGCTCGACCAACGACACGAACTTCTTCGCTTGATCTGGCTGGATGTCGATAAAGAAAAAAGTTGGTGCATCCGCCGGCCGATTCTCCTGTATTTGTTGGAGCAACGCCTGTTCCACCAGCGACACAGTGACAATCGCCATCACACCGATGCCGATGGCGACCATGATCCCCGTCGCCTGACTCCCCGGCCGTACGACATTACCCAGGGCATAGCGAAGGCTCAAGACGGGAGGTAACGGCATCCAGGCCAGCCCTCGCACGAACACCCGCGCACAGACAAAGAGGACCGTGATAGCGAGAGACATCGCCCCGATAAACAAGAAGCCGATCGACCAGGAGCCTGCTTGCCACACCGAGAGAGCGCAGAGTCCGAGGAGGATTCCTCCTGCCGTGCCGACATTCCAGGGATCGGTTAGCCCCCATTTCACCCACCATCGTGACGGAGAGGTCTCTTGCCCGACCGTCGCCTGTTCCGCATCGCGCCGGAAGATCGCGCCTGGGTGAACCTCTCGAATCTTCAACAGGGGCCAGAGGGTAAACAGCAGCGTCGACAGTAGTCCCAGCGCTGCTCCTTTCAGTAAGGGCCAGACCGAGTACCACGACAATTCCGAGGAGACGCCTAATTGATCGAGAATGTCTGATGCAAAGAGAGCAGCAGCAAGGGGAGGCAATCCTTTTTGAAGCGCAATTCCCAACAAGATGCCGGAAAAGCTCCCGATACATCCCAGAAATATCGCTTGCACCACGTAGGTCGAGACGACCGTCGCCGAATCGGCGCCGACCGCTTTCAAGATGGCGATCGTCCGTAGTTTGTCCCGCAAGAATGCATGAATCGAAGTTCCGACCCCCAGGCCACCGATGAACAGCGCGGTGAGGCCGATCAGGCCGAGGTAGCGGGAGAGCTGCTCGAGAAATTGCCTCAATTGTGACTGGGACGTGCGATAACTGGTTACGCGAGCCGACTCTGACTCCAACCGATCTCGCAGCTCTGCGCGCAGGGGCTCCAGCGGTATATCGGAAGCGATCTTGACCAGATACCGTTCTCGCACACGGCTTCCTGGCTTAATCAGATCCGCCGCCCGTAATCCTTCCTGCGTCACCATCACTCGTGGGCCCAGGGAAAAGGCATTGGCCATTCGATCCGGCTCGGTTCGCACGAGGCCGGTGATCAGGAACATCGCTTGACCGATCTTCAAGCGATCCCCGACCGAGAGGCCCATCCGAATCAGCAGAGACTCTTGCACCACCGCGCCAAAACAGGCGCGCCCGCCGCAGTGTTGGATATCCGGGTGAAGCAGAACATCAAGCGATTGGGCCGGCTCAAGTCTGATCGTTCCGTACAGGGGATAGGCCGGCTCAACCGCTTTCAGTTCAACGATCTGGGTCGATTGGGTCGCAGTTGGCACAAAAGTCTCGCGCGCAGCCATGGCGACCAGTTCGCTCACATGGGTCAAGGCCATGTCCCGTTCACTCAGCGAGTTCAGCACTGCTTGTCCCGGGATGCTCAGGGGGCGAGTCAGACGAATTTCGAGATCGCCGCCTAACAGTCCACGCGCTTCTCGCGTGACGGCCTGCTCCATATTCGCGCCGAACAGCGACACCCCGACCAGGGCTCCGACGCCGATCGCGATACAGGCGAAGAAATAGAGAAAGTGCCGCCAGGCTCCCCTCGTTTCACGCCAGGCCATTTTCAAGACAAAAGAAATCACCGGAACGACCCTGAGCCCCGATGGTTCGGGTCGGTGAGGGTATCGGATTCGACGCGGCCGTCGCGCAACATAATCACGCGTTCCATTGACGATGCCATGGAACGATCGTGCGTGACGAGGACTAGGGTGGCGCCGAAATCGCGATGGAGAGAATGGAGCAGCAGCATCACTTGCTGGCCCGTGGCTGAATCCAGGTTTCCGGTCGGCTCGTCGGCCAGAAGAATCGGTGGGTGGCAGGCGAAGGCTCTGGCCACCGCCACCCGCTGCTGCTCGCCTCCCGACAGTTGGACGGGATAATGATGCAGCCGATCTCCCAGGCCGACGGTCTGCAACAGCTCCGTCGCGCGAGCCTGCGCCGTGCTCATCCCTGCCAACTCCAATGGCACCAGAACATTTTCCAGAGCGGTCAGGGTGGGAATCAGATGGAAGGATTGAAAGATATAGCCGATGTGATCGCGACGAAAGCGCGCCAAGGCGCTTTCACGCATCGCCGAGATCTCCACACCGTTCAATGTGATGGAGCCGGAGGTCGGACGATCCAGCCCAGCGATGAGTCCCAGTAATGTAGACTTCCCGCTTCCGGAGGGGCCGACGATGGCCACACGCTGTTTATCGGGAATCTCAAGCGTGACATCGTCGAGGATCGTGATCTGATGGCCGCCGCCGGCCAAACGCATTGTCAGATGAGAAAGGGAAATCATGTTGTCGATCACGCTCCTACAATATTGTTCAGGTGCAGAGTATATTATACTGGATGATGATGCGCCGCTCATGGATTCTCACAAAACTATTTTACTGCCTCTTCTTGATCCTCCTCTGCGGGTACGCCCGTAGTGATGCCACCGCCTCTCAACTCCCGTCGTCGACCCCTCCGCGCGAAGCCGTGGGGTCAGGATCCATCTCAGGCGAATGTCCCAGCATCGTTGCCTTCGGCGACAGCCTGACGGCAGGCTTAGGTGTGCGACAGGATGAGTCCTATCCCGCGCGCCTGCAACGGACGTTGGATGCAGCAGGCTATGGCTATCGAGTTGTGAACGCGGGAGTTAGCGGTGAGACGACAGCCGGCGGAGCCAGAAGGGTTTCCTGGGTTCTGAAGAACAAGCCGGCAATCGTCATTCTGGAGCTCGGCGGCAACGATGGGCTTCGCGGCCTCAGTCTGCAGGAAACGAAAGCCAACCTCGAACGGATCATTCAGCAGCTTCAACAGGCGTCAGTCACTGTCGTGTTAGCGGGGATGAAACTTCCTCCGAATTATGGAAAAGATTACACCGACGGGTTTGAATCGCTGTACCAGGTATTAGCGAAACAGTATCGACTGACGTTGATTCCATTTTTCCTCGACGGGGTGGCAGGCTCGCCCTCGCTCAATCAAGCCGACGGCATCCATCCGACCGGAGAAGGCTATCGCATCATCGTCGAGAGGATCTTCCCAAAGCTTGAGCCGCTGTTGGAGCGAAAACGCTAAAAAGCCAGGCGAGGGGCACGAGGCGAGAGGGAAGAGATTCCTTCTGGTTACCCATAGCCCCTAGGGTGGATACATCCTGATAGGTGTTCTTAATCCACCCAGATGACGGTCAAGGCCATGGCTTGGGCCGCGTCGCGCTGTTTGGCGTCGCTGGTGATGAAGGGAATCGTCAGTCCTGAGGCTGTTTGAAACATGATTGCTGAAGCAATGTGCAGGGCATCGAGCGTTCTGACATCCGTTTTCTGGACCAGCTCCTCGGCGTGCCGGAGGACGTGCTCGCTCACTTCCACTAATTCCCAATAGGCCCGATCCTTGCCCAACCTCGAACGGATGGCAAGAAAATCCCGTGGCGTAAGTTCACCGCATGCCCGCCGCCGGCTGAGCGCGGACAGGGCTTCGACCGGCGCGACCGCTGAAGAGAGAAACCGAAACCGTTGCAGCAACCGCCGCGTCGCGCTCGAACCTGACTCCTTGACATACCGTTTCACAAACACGCTGGTATCGAAGTAGGCCCAATGACGCGTGGTCACTGTTCTTCTCTGTCCATAACAATCGTGCGGGACAACGGCACGCCGCGCACCGATCGAGGGCTCCATGCTGGGAGCATGCGGCTGTTCGAGGCCGCGCGCAACAGCCCGGCAGACTCCAGCCTTCGAATGGCAGAACTCGCGTCATCGGAGGCCCCGATCAGCTTCACGACAGCCAAAGGCTTGCCACGTTCGGTTAACAGCACTTCCTGGCCCTGCTTGACGGCCTTCATCAACTGAGAAAATTTCTGATTCGCTTCGCGTAGTCCCATTTGCACGGGATATCCTCCTCAATGTAGTGATGTGCCTACATTATGCCTGACCGGAGACGCCTGTCAACACATAGCGCCTACACCGCCGGAAGGACACGCGTAGGAAGGGGCGATCTCTGGTATCAATCCTGGAGTCTGTGAGTCGCCGGCATCTAGCCCGCATTATTCATGAACACTTCTGCCGCAATCGCCAATGTTTGGGCGAGAGGCAGGAGGCTTGGGGCTAGAGGGAAGAGCCATGTTTCCGACCGGAAGTCTTAGCCAATTGCCTCCTGACAGAGCCATCAAGACAATGTTCCGACCCGTACATGACAAATGGTCTATATGAAGG
>JAABQN010000117.1 GCA_011391455.1 Nitrospiraceae bacterium | reverse complement strand
CAAGTTGTTTTGCGGCTGCGGGACGCGGTTCGGGCTCACGGCCAATAGCCAGACCTGCCCCTTGTGTTTGGGGCTCCCCGGCACGTTGCCGGTGATCAACCAGGCGGCGGTTGAGATGGCGGTGCGTGCGGGGCTGGCGCTGAATTGCACGATTGCCGGGAATAATCTATTTGCGCGCAAGAACTACTTCTATCCGGATCTGCCCAAGGGCTATCAGATTTCACAATACGAGGCGCCGATCTGTGAGCATGGCTGGATTGAGATTGCGGCGAGCGAAGGCAAGAGGCGCGTCCGTATTCGTCGCGCCCATCTGGAAGAAGATGCGGGGAAGAGTGTTCACGTCGCCGGCGCCAACGGGAGCCGCGTCGATTTGAATCGGGCGGGAACTCCATTGCTGGAAATCGTAACGGAACCGGATTTGCGGTCGGCCGACGAAGTCGTCGCCTATTTGAAGGGCCTCCGCGATGTGCTCATGTATCTCGAAGTCTGCGACGGCAATATGGATGAAGGGAGTTTTCGCTGCGAGCCGAATCTCTCGCTCCGTCCGTTGGGCCAGAAGGAGTTTGGCACAAAGGTCGAGCTCAAGAACATCAATTCGTTCAAGTTCGTCAAGGATGCTGTCGAATACGAGATCAAGCGCCAGACGAAGGTGTTGAGCGAGGGCGGCAAGATTCACCAGGAGACCCGTCTCTGGAATCTCGATCGCGGCGAAACGGCGGTGATGCGCTCCAAAGAGGAGGCGCACGACTATCGCTATTTCCCCGATCCCGATCTGGTGCCGCTCAAGCTCGAACAGGAATGGATCGAGGGCTGTCGTAAACAGGCAATCGAATTGCCGGCTGCCCGGCTGAAGCGATTTGTCAGCGAGTTTGGGCTGTCCGAGTACGATGCCGGAGTGTTGACGGCATCAAAGGCGGTGGCCGACTACTTCGAAGCCTGCGTGAAGCTGTTCAGCCAGCCTAAGACTGTGAGCAACTGGGTGATGGGCGAGCTTACTAGAGAGTTGAATAATTCAGGGACTGATGCGAGCGCCTCGCCGGTCTCGCCCGAACGGCTCGTCGGTCTTCTTCAGTTAGTCGAGCAAGGGACGATCAGTCTGAAAGTCGCGCGAGAGATCTTCCCCGAAGTCTACAGCAGCGGGAAGACACCGGAACAGATCGTTCAAGAAAAAGGGCTGATTCAAGTATCCGACGAAGGGGCACTCGACAAGATTGTTGGCGACGTGATTGAGAAGAATCCGACGCAAGTGGCGCAGTTCAAAGAGGGCAAGCAGCAAGTGCTCGGATTCCTGGTCGGGCAGGTGATGAAGGCGAGTGGCGGCAAGGCGAATCCAGGGAAGGTGAATGAGCTGCTGAAGAAGAGGATGGGGAGTGGCCAGGTGCCCTTCTTGCTCGCAGAGCCCCCACGATAAAACGGTGGTCGCTCGATGCGCGCAGTAAAGGGCAGCCTTGGCCGCTCCCCTGAGTAGAGGTATAGAGAACGGAAAGGTGCTCGCCTGGGATAAGAGCGCGTCTCGGCGCGCTCGGGGCTGGGCGGGTGAGAATATGGCGCGCAGTCGAAGGCAACCCAGCCCCATCCTCACGATGTGAAAGGGGTGATGCCCCTCATGCTGATCCTTGCTCGCGGAACAGAGGAAGGGATGGAGGCTGATGATCTTCTGTGCTCGCGCAACGCGCGGCCTGAGAAGAATGCGAGGGAGCAGGCAGACCGTTCTTCTTGCTCGCAGAGCCCCCACGATAAAGCGGTGGTCGCTCGATGCGCGCAGTGAAGAACAATCTGCCTACTCCCTCTGGGGAAGTTGGGCATTTAGAAGGCCCTCGCTTGGGCTAATGGCACGTCTCGGGAAATCGATTGCGAAGCAATCGGAGGGCAGGGCGGGTGAAAAATGTCTGCCAATGGGTGGGTGGGTGAGAAAGTCGCGCGCAGTGGAAGATCAATCAGCCCCCATCCCTGTGAGATACCGAGCGTGATGGAAGGATCCATATATGAAATGCGATGTGTGTGGATTGCCAATGATAGAACAGACGGTGACCTATACGATTCAAGTGGATGACAAATTAGTTGTCGTCGAACATGTGCCGGCCAAGGTTTGTGACCAATGTGGGGAACGGCTGTATAGTCCTGAAACAGTTGAGCGTTTACAGAAGACGGTGTGGGAACAACGATCGCCGTCGCGAGTTCTCCAAACGCCTGTGTTTGACTTCGCGGCGAAGTAGAGGATCTTTTTCAGCAGCCTGATGGGGGGAGCATGAGCGCGATTCGAGAGATAAAAGGTAGACAGATTTTGGATTCGCGGGGGAATCCGACGATTGAGGCGGAGGTGACGCTGGAGAGTGGGGCTTGTGGGCGGGCGGCGGTGCCGTCCGGGGCCTCCACCGGCGAGAAGGAAGCGATTGAGCTGCGCGATGGCGACAAGAAGCGTTGGATGGGAAAAGGCGTCTCGAAGGCCGTGGCCAATATCAGCAAGCTGATCGCGCCGGAGCTATTGGGGAAGGAAGCGTTCGACCAGGTTAGCATTGACCAGACGATGATCGATCTGGATGGCACGAAAACGAAGGGCAAACTCGGCGCCAACGCCATTCTCGGTGTGTCGCTGGCCGTGGCGAAGGCGGCGGCGGCGGAAACAGGCCAGCCTCTCTACCGGTATCTTGGCGGGACGAATGCGCGGGTGCTGCCGGTGCCGCTCATGAATATCATCAACGGCGGAGCTCATGCCGACAATCGGTTGGACCTGCAAGAGTTCATGATCATGCCGGTGGGGGCGGAAAGTTTCAGCGAGGCGTTCCGGATGGCGACGGAGGTGTTTCATACGCTCAAATCGTTGTTGAAGAAGAAGGGTCTCAACACGGCGGTCGGTGACGAAGGCGGGTTTGCTCCGGATCTTCAATCGAATGAAGAGGCGCTCAGCCTGATCATGCAGGCCATCGAGGAGGCTGGGTACAAACCGGGGCGCGATATTGCCCTTGCACTGGACTGCGCGGCCAGCGAACTCTATGAAAAGGGCCGGTACCATCTTGAAGCGGAAAAGAACCCTGAACGCTCTTCAGAAGAGATGATCAGTTACTATGGGAAGCTCGTGGATCGCTATCCGATTCTCTCCATCGAAGATGGGTTGAGCGAGTTGGATTGGAAGGGCTGGAAGATGATGACGGAGAAGCTGGGCAAGCGAGTTCAATTGGTCGGCGACGACATCTTCGTGACCAATGTGGAAATCTTTGCCAAGGGGATCAAGGAAGGGATCGCGAATTCCATCCTGATCAAGCTCAACCAGATCGGCACGTTGACGGAAACGCTGGAGGCGATTGAGCTGGCGAAACGATCCGGCTACACGGCGATCATTTCGCATCGATCCGGTGAAACGGAGGATACGACGATTGCGGACGTGGCAGTCGCCACGAACAGCGGGCTCATCAAGACCGGGTCGCTGTCCCGAACGGATCGCGTGGCCAAATACAATCAGTTGCTCCGGATCGAAGAAGAGCTGGGTTCGAGCGCCGTCTACCGGGGTCGTGAGGCAGTGCCGGGGCGATCCTGATTCTCCTTCGCCGCAGACCCCGTAGCTTGCTACGGGAATGAAGGCGAGGAGAACCCTCCGTAGCCTTGGCGAAGGAGGGTAACGGCTTCGGAGAATTTCACAGGGTACCCCGCAGCTTGCTGCGGGGAGTTTCACCATGAGTAACCGACGATGATCATCAAGCGGAATCGGGGACGGCAGTGGCTCGATTGGCAGCGTCGCCTGGTGACGAGCGCGCACTATATCGGAGCTGCGGTGTGCCTGTTGCTGTTGGTTGTCTTGGTCTTTGGCGACATGGGTCTCCTGCGCTACATCTCCATGCGTGAGCATGCCCAACAGCTGGACCTTGATCTTCAAGAGCTGCAACGGACAACCCACGGGCTTCGGGGGGACGTCGATCGCTTGGAACACGATCCTGCGAAAATCGAACAGTTGGCGCGAGAACAGCTCGGCTACGTGCGCAAAGGTGAAACCGTGTATCAATTAGTTCCGTCACCATCACAGGAGCGGCCACGCCCGTAGCCCCATGAAGTTTGGCACAGTCGCGATCATTGGACGCCCGAACGTCGGCAAGTCGACCTTGCTCAATCGATTGCTTGAGCAGAAGATCGCCATTGTCTCGGACAAGCCGCAAACGACGCGGACGAGAATTCTGGGGGTCGTGCATATGCCGGGTGCGCAGATTGCTCTGCTCGATACGCCGGGGCTGCACAAGCCGCAACATCTGCTCAATCGTCGTATGGTCCGCACCACGGTCGACGTGCTGGAAGAGGCGGATATCTTGTACGTGTTGATGGACACGACGAGTTCCCCCGGCCCCGGCGATCTCTTGGTCCTCGATCACGTGAAGGGGGCGATCAGGAAGCGTCCGCGCCCGGTCATCTTGGTATTGAATAAGGTGGATCTGGTCAATAAGCTCAAGTTGCTGCCGGTGATGGAAACCTATGCCAGGCTATTTGCTTGGACAGATGTGGTGCCGGTATCGGCTGAAACCGGCGATAATGTCGACCGATTGTTGTCCGTGACTGTGGCCCATCTTTCGGACGGGGATGGGGCCTATGATGCAGACACGGTCACCGATCAATCTATGCGGACCTTGGCGGCCGAGATGATTCGCGAGAAGATTTTGCACCAAACCTATGAAGAAGTGCCCTATTCGGTTGCCGTGGAGATTGACGAGTTTATCGAAGAGGGGAAGTTGGCCCGCATCAGTGCAACGGTGCTGGTCGAGCGAGAGTCTCATAAGGCAATTGTAATCGGGAAGCACGGAGAGAGGCTCAAGCAGGTCGGGACCGATGCGCGGCGTGACATGGAGCAGATCTTCGGGATGAAAGTGTTTCTGCAGTTGTGGGTGAAGGTGCGGGAGGCATGGCGAGAAGATGAGCATGCCCTCACGGAATTAGGTTACTAGAAAGTCGTCAAGTTCATCATGTCATAAAGTCATCACGTCTCGATCTAAGACTTGATGACTTGACGACTTTCCGACATTCAGACTTGGTGTGAAGATGCAACCGACAGACCGTGTCACAGAAACGAATCCATCGGATCCTCGCCCTCGTCCAGGGGATAAAGATATCCTCCGCGACGCGCTACGGGACCAGGCCGATCGAGGGCGGACCAAATTCGACATCGTGCTGTTGTCGGTGCAACGGCTGTTGCACCGGGGTGCAATCACCAACCTTGGGAAGATGCTGGCCCGGATGCATCAGGCCGACGTGGCGCAAGTGATCATGCATCTGTCGTCTCCCAAAGAAAAGCGGGAAGTGTTCGAGCTGGTGCGAGGCGAGTCGAAGCGCGGTCAAGTGCTGAGCGAGCTCGACAGCGATAGTATCAATCAGGTGCTGGCGGACCTGCTGCACGCAGATATCGCCTGGCTGATCAAAGACCTCGGCCCCGACGACGCGGCCTACCTCCTCGGTGTTCTGCCTGAAGAACGGGCTAAAGAGATCCTTTCGCTGATGCGGGCGGAGGACTCCACGGAAGTCGCCGACCTGTTGAAGTATCCGAAGGATACGGCCGGCGGCATCATGACGACGGAGTTTTTCGCGCTCCCGGAAGATGCGACGGCGCAAGATGCCATCCGACGTCTTCAGCTGGCGACGGATGCGGAAATGGTGTTCTATATTTATGTGACCGACAAGGATGAGCGCTTGGTCGGAGTGCTCTCTCTGCGGCAGCTGCTGACGGTCCCTCCCGTGACGCCACTGCGAAGTATTGCCACGCGAGACGTGATCAGCGTGACGGTCGACATGGACCAGGAAGAAGTCGCCCGTCAGGTGGCGAGTTATAATTTGCTCGCGATTCCGGTCATCGACAGCGACAACCGGTTGGTCGGCATTATCACGGTTGACGACGTCGTGGACGTCATACGTGAAGAAGCGACTGAAGACATGCTGAAGATGGCCGGCGCAATCGAAGAGGACTCGGTTTCGAAATCCTCCAGCGTGGCGTCGGCGAAACACCGGCTTCCGTGGCTCTTTACCAATCTCGTCGGCAGTCTGTTATCGGGCGCGATTCTGTGGGAGTTTCGGTACACGATTCAGGAAGTGGTGGCCATCGTCAGTTTTATCCCGGTCATCGCCGCCATGGGTGGAAACGTAGGCCTCCAGTCTTCGACCCTCATTATTAGGGGATTGGCGACAGGGCTGATCGAACTGACGGATGTGCGCACCGTGTTTTTCAGGGAAATCAAGGTCGGATTATTGATGGGGCTCGCCTGCGGCGTGATTCTGACGCTCGTCGGTTGGATTTGGCATCAAGGATTCCTGGGCATGGTCGTGGGGCTCTCGCTGATTATCGCGTTCATGGTCTCGACCAGCATGGCGACATTTATGCCGATCTTGCTGAAGCGTATGAATATAGATCCTGCCGTTGCGGCTGGTCCCTTCGTGACGACGGCCAATGACATCACGGGCATTACCATCTATCTTTCCTTGGCTACGCTGTTCATGGAATACCTTCGCTGACAGGAACCGTGAGGGGTCGGGGGTAACGGTGAGGGTAGCGGGGCAACGGGGTCGGGGGGTA
>JAABQN010000116.1 GCA_011391455.1 Nitrospiraceae bacterium | reverse complement strand
GTGAAGAGGGAGGCGATCTCGTCCCATTTGGCCAGATAGTCTCGATAGGTGAGATAGAGAATACGCCCGACGCTGGGCTTGTCGGATGGATTCGGGCGCGTCCGGCAATCGTAGACGGCGAACTCTTCGAAATCCGTCAGGATGGACAGCGGGAGTTTGGCCGACCAGGCATAGCGGCGGAGCTGATAGGCAGGGCTGAGATCGTCTTTCAGATTGACGGCGGGCTTCTTAGCTTCGAGGAAAAACTTGCGCGCGCCGCCAATACGAAAACAATAGTCGGGAGCTTTGGTGTAGCCACCGATCTTGATGGCATCTTCATGGATGACATCTTTGTACGCCTCGGCGTGGCCCTGCTTATTGGCGACATCCCACCCGAGCGCCTCGAAGAACGGATCGAGAAACTCCCGGCGCACTTGGGTTTCGTTGTACCCTTGGCTCTTGTAGGACTCGCGGTTCTGCTCGAACCGGTCGATGAGGGTGGCAACGATAGGAGGCGCTTGACTCATAACCGGCAGTCACTCTTTGTTTCTGTGTCGGAGCCGCCGAAGAATACCTCTTTACCCATAGGAAATCACCCCGCCTCCCTACAGGGATGCCTTTGGGCTTCGCGCACATGACCGGAAGAGCGAGGTATCCACCGAGGCTGAGCCGGGAAGGAAAGCTGGAACTGACCAAGGGACCACGGTCGCCAGACCGTGGCTGCGGGAATTCCAGAAGGTTTCCGCCCGGCGACGCCCGAATGGATCGCTCTAGGATGTCTGGGAGCGAGCCACAAAGGCATCCCTGTCCTCCCCTGTTTCCCATGAGACATCACTTTGCCTTTCAGAGAACGGGAGCAACAATTTGGATGTTCAATGATGAATGGTGAATTGAGGAGTCCCGCGGGCGGTCTCTCTTGTCTATTTGGTCTGTCTTATTGACCGGATCGGAAACCTCACCAGAGAAACAAGACAGACCAGACAGACTACACGAACAAGACAGACGAGCCTTAGGCGGCGCGAGGACCTGTTTTCTTCTCTCTTCCTCGAATGGCGTCGGCAAGATCGGCGGAGCTGGCTCCGAGGAGCAACAGGGAACTGACCAAGAGATCCATCGACACTGACGGGTCCCCGGCTTCCATCTTCGCGACGCGGGACTGACTGGAGTGGAGTCGTTCAGCGAGCTGAACTTGTGACAGGCCATATTTCTTCCGTCGGTCCCTGAGACTGCGGCTGAGCGCCAGCTTCATTTCGATCAGGACCGTATCCGCCTCCGACAACCCAAGAAACTCCTTCACGGACCCGACGGCCCATCCGGCAGCTTCAAGTTTTTCGCGTTTCATTTTCTTCATCGTGCTGCTCCTATCCTGCAATCAGTCGGTCATACTCTCTGAGCCGACGTCTGCAGGTCTCAATGATTGATTGAGGCGTCTGCTCCGTCTTCTTCTTCAATACATCGAGAATGACAACCGCATCGGTATCTGCCCGGTATAAAATACGAAACGTGCTGGATTCATCGTTGATCCGCAACTCATGGCACCTTGGTCCAATGACCGGCATGGGCCGTGAATGCGGAAGCCCAAGGGATTCGCCCTGCTGCAACAACCTGAGCAGGTACCCCGCTTCAAGGCGCGCGGCTTGAGAAAAAGGCGGCGTCTTCACCTCGCCCCGGAGCCAGACAAGTGGTGTATCCTTTCTGGATCTCCTCACTCAGCGCTCTCTTTCTTAGCAGAACTATATGTCAGATAAGACATATAGTCAACTTCCGCATACTGCGTGCAGCGCCTCCTATCACGCCCGTCTCGCGGTTTTTCATCCCGGCCTGATGGACCGCCAACTCAACGCTCCAATGACTGCGCCAGTCGTATCGGCCAGCCAATCCTGCCAGCTCGATTCGCGGAATGGGACAAAAAATTGATGTCCTTCATCCGTCATCCCATATAGCGACGCCGTGACAATGGCGAAGAGGAGCGCCTGCGACGCGACTTGTCCGCTCACCCCCCAACGGAAGGCCCGGTAGCAGAGTCCGCCAAGCACGGCATACTCTACCGCATGCAAGACTTTGTCGCTGATTTCTTCGAACAAGAGAGGTGGCAATTGCTCTTCCGGGTGCGACTGGGACGACAAGTAAAAAATCGTCCCGGCATACAACGCCACCGGCAGCCAGTACCAGAACACTTGAACCATCACATCTTGCCGGGCTACGTCACGCATCAATTTCCTCTCGCTCCATTTCCGCCCCTATGCCATACTTATATCCGACAGATTGCGGAAAGACTACAAAGCCATGCGAAAACTACAATGATCCGCATCAGTGATGTGGCCACCAGAACAACTATCCCGCAGGAGGCTCAAAAAGACTGTCCAGCAAGGCCGCAGGCGAGTCGAAACCGGAGGCGTAGCATTCTCACCCGCCCAACCCCTAGCTGTCGGAACAGCTCTTTTCCCGGGAGGGGTACGGTGAGGATTTCGATGAGCCGAGAACGAAGCCCGGGAAAAGACGCGTCTCGGCGCGCCAGGGTTGGGCGGGTGAGAAGAGCGACTTTTTCAGCCTTCTGCTAAAGCATTCGACTATGAAGACTGCTCAAATCTGTTTTCTCTGGCACATGCATCAACCCTATTACACGGACCCGGTCGCGGGGTCTGCCAGTATGCCCTGGGTGCGCCTTCATGCCACCAAGGCCTACTACGATATGGCCTATGGGTTGGAGAAGTTTCCCACGATCAAAGCCACGTTCAATTTCACCCCTTCGCTCCTGCGACAGCTGCAAGAAATCGGATCAGGGACGGTGCGCGACCTCTTTCTGGAATATGCGCAGCGTCCGGCGGCGGACCTCCATCCGGAAGAGAAAGCCTTTCTCGTCCGGCATTTCTTCTCCGCCAATTGGGCCACAATGGTACGCCCCTACCCTCGCTATCATGAATTGCTGGTGAAGCGTGGGGCCGACACCTTTGGCCGCGACTTGGAGCGCGTGGCGCGGCAATTTTCCACACAGGATCTGCTGGACTTGCAAACCTGGCACAACCTCGCCTGGTTCGGCTACGGCACGGTCAGCCGCTATCCGCGCTTGGCTGCGCTACGCGCGAAGAACAAGGGCTTCACGGAAGAGGAAAAGCAGGAGGTATTGGCCCTCCAACTCGTGGCTATGCAGGAGATCGTTCCGCTCTATCGGCGACTGATGGAGCGGGAACAGATTGAGCTCACGACGACTCCCTTCTTCCATCCGATCCTGCCCCTCGTCATCGATACAGACTTCACTCGGCGTGCCAGACCGGATCTCCCCCTCCCCTCGCGATTCCATGCGCCGGAAGATGCGGAGGCACAGCTACAACGGGCCGTCGAGTTTCATGCCGCCACATTCGGACGAGCCCCCGTGGGCCTCTGGCCGTCGGAAGGTTCCGTCTGCCCGGAATTGATTCCGATGTTGCCAAAGGTTGGACTGCGCTGGCTGGCGACCGACGAAGGCATCCTTGCTCGCTCGCTCGACGCAGCCCAGCAACCCTGGCAACGTGAGCGAGACCTCTACCAGCCCTACCGGGTCGGGCAGGATGGCCAAGACGTCACAATACTGTTTCGCGACCGGGAAATCTCTGACGCCTTCGGCTTCGTCTACCATAAGACGACTCCTGAAATGGCCGCCGAGGATGTCCTTCGCCGGCTGCGCCACATCATTCACGAAGCGCCGCAGGAGCAGGTCACCATCGCGATTGTGCTCGACGGGGAAAATCCATGGGAGCACTACCACGAGGGAGGCGAACAGTTTCTTTCGCTCCTCTACAAGGCCTGCTCGACCGGCGCACTCAATCACGATGGGGTTCGCGCCACCACCGCGACAATTTCCCAAGCGCTCGAAGCCGCGCCGTCCACTCAGAGGATCAGCCACCTCCATTCCGGCTCCTGGATCAATCAGGACTATAAAATCTGGATCGGCCACCAGGAAGATAATCAGGGATGGGATCTAGTGAGTCACACGCGATCCCGTCTCGCTGACATCGCCGCCACACTTCCCCCGGATCGCGCGCAAGCCGCCTGGGACGAACTCTATGCCGCAGAAGGCAGCGATTGGTTCTGGTGGTATGGGGACGATTTCGATTGCGGCTACAACGACGAGTTCGATCGGCTCTTCCGTACCCACCTTCGGAACGTCTGGACGATCGCGGGGCTGACCCCACCGGACCAGTTCAATCAGCCGATCTGCCGGCCACGCGGCCTGCCGGAGGTAGACCTCGTCACAGCGCCGCTCGCCTTGCTGAACCCCTCCCTGGATGGGTTCGTGACCGACTTTTTCGAGTGGCGCGGAGCCGGCAGGATCGAGACTCAGCCGCCGCTCGGCGCGATGTGGAAGGCCGAAGGAGTGCTAACCGATATCCAGTTTGGCTGGAGTCTTGACCGGTTATATCTCCGCCTCGATCCAGACGAACAGTCACAACCACGCCAGGCTGAACTGACGGTCGAGCTGCAACTGCAGACACCCGAACATCTCTACCGCCTATCGTGTTCACTCACGCCGGCTGAACAGCATCAGTATCTGCTCTCACAGAAACTCGCAAACGGATCCTGGCAGGAAATCGGCCCCTATCAATCGATCTGTCATCGGAAGATTATCGAACTGGCTGTGTCGTTTAAAGACTTACAGCTCACCGCCAGGCAGGAAGTCCATATGACCATCTTGGTGCTGGAACATCGTTTGGAAGTCGCACGCTACCCGCACCACAAGCCTGCGACCTTCCTTGTGCCAGGACCGGATTTTGAAGCAAACCTGTGGCGAGTGTGAACAGCGCACAGCGCTGAATGGTCAATGGTGAATGTTCAATGATGAATTACAAGAGTGAAATTCCTGTATGTATCTGGCAATATTTCCGGTCAATTTAACATTGAACATTACACATTCCACATTGCTTAGGAGAGACCATGCCCGATCTCAGACGTGATCCGATTGTCGGTCGGTGGGTGATTATTTCGACGGAGCGGAATGCCCGGCCGCACGATTTCATTCCTGTGCAAGTCGCCCGACCTTTGGCCGCAACCCTCTGCCCCTTTTGCCCAGGGCAAGAACGGTTGACGCCGAAAGAGATCATGGCCTACCGGCCGCAACCCGTCGCACCCAACAGCCCGAACTGGACCGTGCGTGTCGTACCGAACAAATTTCCCGCACTCCAGGTTGAAGGCAACCTCGACCGCCAAGGCCTTGGCCTCTACGATCGCATGAATGGGATCGGCGCCCATGAAGTCATCATCGAGACTCCGAGCCACACGGACAGCCTGGCCGATATGCCGACAAAACGGATCGAGGACGTCCTGTGGGCCTATCGCGATCGCATGATCGATTTGAAGAAAGACGTACGGTTCCGATACATCCTGATTTTCAAGAACCACGGAGCGTCAGCCGGCGCGACGTTGGAGCACAGCCACTCACAACTCATTGCCCTTCCGATCATCCCCACCAGCGTCATGGAAGAGATCGACGGTTGTCGGGCTCATTATGTTCAGAAAGAACGCTGCATCTACTGCGATATTATCCGGCAGGATCTCGCGGACGGCGATCGCATCGTAGCGGAAAATCCCGAGTTCCTCTGTGTCACCCCCTTTGCCCCGCGCTTTCCCTTTGAGATGTGGATTCTCCCTAAACGCCATGCCGGCTACTTCGAAGAGAGCCAGAAGACACAATTCGAATTCCTTGCGCCGATTCTCTCGGAGGCGCTCCGGCGGATGGACAAAGTCCTCGCGAAGCCGTCCTACAACTTTATTCTCCATAGTTCCCCCCTCCATGAAAAGACCGGGGATTTCTACCACTGGCACATCGAAATCATTCCGAAGCTGACCCACGTCGCAGGGTTCGAATGGGGCACAGGGTTCTACATCAATCCGGTGGCGCCGGAAGAGTCGGCGAAGTTTCTGAGGGAGGCATCGCTATAAGTGCCTGTTCGCTTTCGTATCGAGGATCCGACACTCGCTGGTTCTCTCCGGCACATTGAACAGCTCATTCGCCGTGCCGGCGGCCGGATGTGGCTGGTCGGTGGCTGTATACGCGACCTCGTACTTGGCCGGCAACCACACGATTTGGACATCGAAATTTCCGGGCTGCCGCCTGGCCAGCTCCATACGCTGCTCACCGAACATTTCTCCGTGCAGTTCGTCGGCAAGACCTTTGGCGTATTCAAGTTGCAAGGCCTGCCCATCGATATTTCCATTCCCTCCCGCATGCTCACCGGCAACGAGCCCGCCACAGGACAGCTGAGACAGTCCGATCCCGACATGGACATCGACGAGGCTCTGGCGCGGCGCGATTTCACCGTGAATGCAATGGCCTGGGATCCGGACACGCTGGAGTTCCACGACCCCTTCCAAGGCCGGGCCGATCTCGATGCGCACATACTCCGTCACATATCGGATCGTTTCACCGAAGACCCGCTTCGCGTCTTGCGCGGCATGCAATTGGCTGCACGGTTTGGGTTGACCGCCGCGCCAGAGACAGTGGCTCTCTGTAAGACCGTGACGCAAGACGGGCAACCGAGCGAACGGCTATGGGAGGAATGGAAGAAGCTCCTGCTCCAAGGTGTCAAGCCA
>JAABQN010000115.1 GCA_011391455.1 Nitrospiraceae bacterium | reverse complement strand
GTTCGAAGGCTCCTCCCGGCGCTGTATCTGGTTATCGTGATGGTCGCGTATTCCATGATGCCGCTGGCTTTGCCGGCTGCCTGGGGAGGAGAGTTACAGGATGATAGCCGGGTATGGGGAGCTGCGCTGGCACGAGGAAATTTCGGGTACGTGAGTCCTGACCACAAACGATGGCTCTGGTGGATGGAGGGTCAGCTTCGAACACGAGATTGTTGTTCGTCGGACATAGACCTTGACCAATCGCTGATTCGTCCCGGTCTTGGCTATGCGCTCACGGACCAATCCACTGTGTGGATGGGGTATGCTCGCGTCACGAATTACCTGGACGGGCAGGGGGGGGAGATCGCGGAAAACAGAATGTGGGAGCAATATATCTGGTCAGGGCCGACGCCCTTCGGCAACTTTACCTTCCGGCCACGGCTGGAACAACGCTGGCAGGCAAACGGTGGTGATATGGGTTCGCGCTTCCGTCAATTTCTCAAGTTCTCCTGGCCGATCTCTTTCTTTCCGGGTACTGATTTCGTGATGTGGGATGAGGTGTTCGTCAATCTGTACGATACGGACTGGGGGCCAAGGCTCCAAACGCACCTGGGGTTTGATCAAAACCGCGGTTTTGTCGGGATCGGATATCGCTTCAATCCGGAGATCAAGACGGAAATCGGTTATATGAACCAATATATTCAAACCCATTCGGCTGCGAACGATCGTGTGAATCACATCCTCTCGGTGTGGCTGTTTATCGATCTGTATAAGAAATAGACCAAGGAACTGCTGAGGCATGTAGGAACATTTACAACGCGCCAATGTGGAATTTCCCAAAAGTGTATTGCGCGTAAACCGGGTTTTCCCACAGCTGGTTAAGTTTATTGACTCCCCCCATTTTATTTTGTTAGCCTCAAGCCCCGTCCTGTTGCTGCCGATAGAGAAGACGAGAAGAGTCCGGCAGTATCCTTGGCATCCAATCCTGAAAGGAGTTCCGATGGCTAGCTCAACCGCCTCACCCGAATTGCTTACTGAACTGCAGAACAAGGCCACACAGCTCCGGATCGAGAGCGTTCGCGCAACAAGTGAAGCGGGGAGCGGACATCCATCCAGTTGCTGTTCCGCTGCGGACATCGTCGCAGCCCTCTTCTTCTCCGTCATGCGATACGATCCGAAAAATCCTAAAGCCCTCAACAGCGATCGGTTCGTGCTGTCAAAAGGCCATGCTGCTCCGCTGCTGTATGCCGCCTGGGCGGAAGCAGGTCTCTTTCCCAAGAGCGAGCTTCTCAAGCTTCGAACGCTGACGTCCGATCTTGAAGGCCACCCGACGCCACGCTTGTCATTTGTCGATATGGCGACCGGTTCGCTCGGGCAAGGATTGCCTGTCGGTATCGGAATAGCTCTCAATGCGAAGTATGTGGACAAGCTCGATCACAGAACCTATGTCCTGATGGGCGACGGAGAGTCCGTCGAGGGGTCCGTGTGGGAAGCGGCTGAAGTCGCGCGCCATCATGGGCTGGATAACCTCTGTGCCATTGTCGATGTCAATCGACTCGGTCAAAGTGATCCGACCATGCTGCAACATGACATGGAGGCCTATCGCTCCCGGTGGGCCGGCTTTGGCTGGCAGGCATTGGTGGTCGACGGGCACGATCTGTCAGCTCTGCTCGTGGCGTTCGATACTGCGGCCGCCACCAAAGGCAAACCGACGGTGCTACTTGCCAAAACGTTCAAGGGCAAGGGTATTTCCTTCATGGAGAACCATCCTAGCTGGCATGGAAAGCCGGCCGCCAAAGGCGAAGAAACGCAGAAGGCGATCGATGAGTTAAGCAAGCAGTTGAAGCCGAGCAGCACAGCCATTTCACTGAAGAAACCGTCGACGCCGGTTCAGGGGCCGTCGTCTATCAGTCCTCTTCCACCTTCGCCCTACAAAGTAGGCGACAATGCCGCCACGCGCGAAGCCTTCGGCAACGCATTTGAGGCGTTGGGCACGGTCAATCCGTTGGTCGTGGGGCTTGATGCCGACGTAAAAAACTCGACCTATACAGATAAGTTCGGCAAGAAGTTTCCCAATCGATTCTTCGAAAACTTTATCGCGGAGCAAAATATGCTCGGGGCCGCAGCCGGTTTAGCTGCCTGCGGAAAAATTCCGTTTGTTGCCACGTTTGCCGCATTCTTTACGCGAGCCTACGATTTCATCCGTATGGCCGCCATCAGCGGCTCGAACATCAAACTTGTCGGCACACATGTCGGTGTGAGCATTGGGGAAGACGGCCCCTCGCAAATGGGTCTGGAAGATATCGCAATGATGGCTGCGCAGCCGGGCGTCACCGTGTTGTATCCGTCCGATGCGACCTGCACGTATCGGCTCGTCGAAATGGCTGCCGCACATAAGGGGATGGTCTACATTCGGGCCGGACGCCCGAAGTGTCCGGTTCTCTATGGGCCCGATGAAACGTTCCAGATCGGCGGGTCGAAGGTAATTCGCCAAAGCGCATCGGATGTCCTCACGATCGTCGCAGCCGGCGTCACGCTCTTCGAAGCCCTGAAGGCATACGACACATTGAAGGCCGCCGGTATCTTCGTGCGGATCGTCGATCTCTATAGCATCGTCCCCATCGATCGCATCACGCTGCTGGATAGTGCCAGAGCCACGCAGGGGCGCATCCTCACCGTTGAAGATCATTATGCGCACGGTGGCCTTGGAGATGCGGTGCTCAGCGCGGTCGGACCAGAAGGTATTAAAGTACATAAGCTTGCGGTTCGCACGATCCCACACAGCGGGAAGCCGGACGAACTCATCGATCACTTCGGCATCGGGGCGCGATCGATCGTCGAGGCAACGAAGCAAATCACAAAGTAACCCCTCCTGTACCGTCCTTCCTCATTGGGGGAGGACGGTATTTCTTTTTGAACATTCTGTCAGGATCGGTTCGCCAACGTCTGCTTCAGGAACTGACCGAAGCCCGCTACGCCAGTGGCTGTTCGTGGAGAAACATCAGTCCGGCGATGATCCTGCATCGCGTGCGAAACTGGTCGGATTTCAATCGCCCACTTATGGTGCGTCTTTTCGAGTCTGGGGGACAGGGGCTGCCGTGATGCAGGACTGCATAATTTCAGCGCGGCATTGCCATGACGTGGCCGCCGTATTGAGATGACGAACCAGTTCTTCCGGCACGATCATGCCGACGGTGACATCTACCAAGACGTGATCGGGTATGCGATGAAAATGCGCGGCGTTCACACCTTGCAAGGTGTGCAACGTCCTGCTTAGCTCGTCCTCATGGCTGTCGCAACCAGGTCCTGTCAGCGCGACGGGAACTCTCTCCATGGCAGCCTGGCTGGCTCTGGCCGGCTGAAATACCCCAAGACCCACGGTGAGCGCCATCGCAAGCATCAGACAGTTGTGCCTGAGCGTGGCCTTGCCGTCTCCATGAGGCTGTGGGCAGGTTGCGGGTACGCTCTTCGCGAAGGGCGGCTGCGTCCGGTTTGCGTCTCTGCGATGAGCTGTTCGCATCATTGGAATGACTGACTGCTGGGAGGCAATCTGAAGCCCTTGGGTAGGTTCATCGAGTTATCGGACCCTGCGAGGCTCCGGTTCGGTTGGGGTGCAGTGTTCCTCTCTTGGACGCGTTCATGGGCAGGCGGCGAGGATCTTACCGCCTGCCCGTTGCCCTTTACGGCACTTCGACGATGTCGGACTTCATAGGACCCAGCACGGAAAGGAGTTCGCCCTTTTCCCTGGCTGGCACGTTGAACGTATCCAATGCCTTGACGAGGTCTTCAACCAGGGCATTGAAGGCAGCCGTCGTGATTTTCATGCCGGCATGCGTTGTTTTCATGTCTTTCCCCTCATAGGTGCAGGGGCCGCCGCTGGCTTGGCAGACCTGGTCGACCAGCTGTTTCTTGAGTTTCGTCAGATCGGCGTTGGCAAAATACCCGTTGATGCGGGTGTCCTGGCCCACGATGCTGACGAACTTGCCGACGACGGCCGTGATAGGGCCTGTTCCGCCGAGCCGTTCATAGAGTGAGGGCAACGGAGCATCGGCCGCCCACACCGGCGCTGAGATCAACAGCACGGCGACGGTCAGCATAGTCTTGATGGCGCAAGAAAGTTTTTTCATGAAAAACGCTCCTTTTTTGAGAGGTAAATGAGGGATTCCTTCGAATGCACACTTCTATCATAGTTCTGGTCGGTTAGGGGTTCCAGGGCGTCAGCGGCATCAGCGGAGCATCCTTGGCTACCGGTGTAATCGTCAGCGCGGCAATGGCTCCACGAAGGGCTGAAGTGAGCGAATGCGTCACAATTGGATAGACCCCGGGTGATTCGGAGACCAAGTCGAATGTGGCGGCGCTTCCGGGTCCCACAACATAGGTTTGCACCCCTGTGAGTTTGTTGGCAGGGTTCCCGCTCTCGTAGACGTTGTCCCAAATCTCGCCGATCGGGTGGAGCGAGGAAAACTCGTTGGGGCCCGCGTTCACAAAATAGATCCGGACCCGCTCATTCGGTTTCGCTTCCAGCGCTTCCCCACCGATGAAGAAGGGATGATACTTCCAGATTCCTCCGTTGAAGACCGTATAGTCGAACTTCCGGGCGAACATGGCCTCGACATCGTCGGGGTTCTTCCAGAACTCTGATTGGACCAACAAAAACTCCCGGTCCGCTTTCGGCCAGACCTTCGGATTCTTGGGATCGACGATAATCGCGCCGAACATGCCGCGCGCGATGTGCTGAATCATAGGCGCTGCGCCGCAATGATAGAAAAACACGCCGGGCTTCTTCGCCACAAAGGTGTAGGAAATGGTTTCTCCCGGCTTGATGGCCCGGTAGTTCTTCAGGAAATCGATTTCCGCTGCATGGAAGTCCATGGAGTGTTCATAAACATTGGTCTTGGGATTCTCCAGCGTGAAGTTGACAGTGTCGCCTTGCGTGACCCGCACGACCGGCCCCGGCATCTGGCCGCTGAACGTCCAGGCCCTATATTTCGCTCCCGTTCCTTCCGTCACGATTTCCACTTCCATGGCGGTCATCTTGACGTCATGGGTCTTGGCAGATGCCTCGGAGGGCAATCCCATCAATCCGGCCATTGCAAGGACCATGGCCCCTGCGATGGCCATCAGTTGAGGTGATTGTCTTTTCATCATGGTTGGACTCCTCTCTGAAATGGTTAGGCGGACTTCTCCAGACAAATGTGCAACTGGTCTTTTCATATGTGAGGGTCTCACTGGCACTTCGTCTGTGTGTGAGGAAAAGAATAACATAGCTAAATTCGCTACTTACTATCGTAGTGTCCGGTTAAGAGTCAAGCCCTTTGTTCGTCCCAAATGAGCCTCAATACCGAGCCAGGGGGAGGAAAGCAAGTTACGGTTTAAGGCCCTCAATGCCGGCCTCTATTTCTATTACTGTGCCACCACATCTCCCTCCATTCCTGAGCACATTGCGAATGGAATGGAGGGCGGGATCTTGGTTGAGCCGGTTGACGGGCTTCCTCGTGTAGACAAAGAATTTTATGTAGTGCAGAGCAACCGGAGATCTACAAGGGCCTGAAGTATTCTGTAACAGACGATCTGCGTTGTTTTCAGAACACAGCGGTTCAAAAGTCTATAGCGGTCAGGCGTCATAGCTCTGAAGAGCGTGACGAACTGACCTAGTTTAGGAGAGGGAGAGGCTTTGCCTCTCCCTCTCTTTTTTAATTGGCACCAGGGTCAGGGTTCTGAATGGGCTGGCATCAACTGTTGGGAGGAATATTCCTTGCTTTACCTATCGATGGGTAACCCTCTCGGGTTCGAGCCAAGCCGTGTAAGCAAGGCAGGCTCTAGATACTGAAAACGTTTTAAGGTCTGGTCTTAACGCTGATAAGGCTGTGGCCACGAACTTAGGCCCAACGAAGAAGGCAAGATCCTTTTACCGCCACCCAATGGAAATCACCCAGCTCACACGATCCGCACCCCCTCAAACAGACCCAGTGATTGAATGTTAGTGTGCAGCCTGACGAAGGTTTTGAGTATCAGGTGTGAAAATACTCCAGAAGGGGTCTGAAAGACGGGTTCTACCTAGTCAGCTATTAGACAGCTATGGTCCGCGATTCGCACGGAAAGTTCTGACGGCCTTGGAAACGGTTTGGTTTCGCACGAACCATGTAGACGATGCCAATGCGGAGCATGGTCAGGTTAAATCACTAAACGGTAACCTGTTACACTTATCCAGATAATGGTAGTTGATAAACGTAGTAGGGCAGTAGGCCATGGGAATCGAGTGCGAGAAATAGTAGGGTTTCAGAGGCAAGCTAAGAGCAGTGTCCTGTTATCAAGGTCGGCATGTACTCTGAGAGCGTATTCTGATCCAGACGCGTCACGCCATGCTCAGTCCAGAGTGGGCAGCGGCCGGCGTTGACACATACTTCCTGGACGTGTATAAGGGCATTTAAAGGACTGGGAACAACGGCGTTCATCACCCAGGTTCAAGTCAGGAATTCATGGCATGGACAACGGCGTCCTCCGGCCCCAGCAGGCTAGAGGGCGTTTTTTTGTTCATACTTTCTAACAGGTTGAATCGCGATGGCAGAGATGAGTCACATCCGCCGG
>JAABQN010000114.1 GCA_011391455.1 Nitrospiraceae bacterium | reverse complement strand
CCACAATGGAATCACTATGGAACCATCGGAAAGGAGATCCATATGGCAACCTTGACAATCAAGAATATCCCCGAGCCTCTCGTCAAACAACTCAAGAAGCAAGCGGCTGCACATCGGCGCAGCCTGAATTTTGAGGTCATCTCCTATCTTGAACAGATGACGCACAGTGTCCCGGTTGATGCTGACGCCTTGCTCGCGAGGGCGCGGGCTATCCGTGGAACTCTCAAAGGCGTTCGGCTGACTGATCGCCTACTCAATGAACTCAAAGTGGCGGGGCGACTGTGATCGTCGCCGATACGAATCTGTTGATCTATCTCTATGTCCAAGGCCAACGGACGCAAGAGAGTGAAGCCGTACTGCAGCAGGATGGACTGTGGGCTGCTCCGTTACTGTGGCGGTCAGAGTTTCGTAATGCGCTGATCGGGCTTGTCCGTACAGATGCGCTTCACCTTGAAAAGGCGCTCGCGATTATCGATGAAGCCGAACGCTGGATGATCGGACACGAATATAGCGTGGTCTCGCGGCAGGTGTTGGAGCTTGCCAGCCGGTCCGGTTGTTCGGCCTACGATTGCGAATTCGTAGCCCTCGCCCAGGATCTGGAGGTGCCGCTGGTTACGAATGATCGACAGGTTCTCAAGGCATTCCCAGCTGTTGCCGTCCCCCCATCAGCCTTCACGGCCTGATCTATTTCAGAGACTCCAGAGGCTGCTCAAAATTTCTGCCAGCAAGGCCGCAGGGAGTTCGGACGTCGAGGCGTACTGTTTCTGTACGTCGAGGTGGGCGGACGACTGAGACGATGCTGGAGGGAATTTTCAGCAGCCGACTAGAGGTCGCGGATGGCGCCTTGTAGTACCGTAATCTGCGTCACCGCATCGCCGGAGGATTTGAGTTCTGTGCGGATTTGTTCTTTGAGGTAGGAGGAGTACCCGACGCGGTCGATCAAGAGGTCGAGAAACCGTTCGACGGGGAGTAGGCTTTGGGCCTTAAGTTCTTCCACCGTTTCATCGCTGACCGGCACGTAGCTGCTCCCCATGTGGAACACCACATTGTAGTAGCGATTTTTCCCGATGCGCTCAAATCGTAGACCCTTCACCCTATGCCTCCGTCGTGGAACCGCTTAAGAGCGGCCATTCTAGACAAGTTCCGGTCGTGAAGACAAGGGCGGGATGCAGGGCTTACGTTTGCGCTTGTTCGAGCGAGGGTGCACCCCTATAATCCTGCATCGGGCCGGCTACAGGCCGGGAGATCCCGGTCTCAATCAGAAATGGTAAAGCGATTAGGCAGAACTTGATCGCTCTGGGTCGCGACAAACTCTGCGAGCAAGTAAACAAAATTACAGGCGCCAAGACCCTTTCACTCTTTACCGATATCGATGTGAAAGTCGGCGAACGGGTGTTTGTCTTTACGGTCGATCGGGACATCCAGGGCGTGAGCGATAGAGTGAGCTAGACCCGGTATGTTTTATCCATGACCAAGCACAGCCTGGAAACGCTCTCCTTCGACAATACCTATGCCCGGTTGCCAGAATCCTTCTATGCGAAGTTGAGCCCCACCCCATTTTCCGAACCTCCTCATCTCGTTAGTTTCAATCCTTCAGCAGCCGAACTGATTGACCTTGATCCGGAGCAAGCGAAACGACCGGAGTTTGCCGGCGTGTTCGGCGGGAGCATGCTTGTCCCAGGGATGGAGCCGTTGGCGATGCTCTATTCAGGTCATCAGTTTGGGGTCTATGTGCCGCAGCTGGGAGACGGTCGCGCGATTCTTTTGGGTGAAGCGCGAAACGAGCGGGGCGAGCGATGGGACTTGCAACTCAAAGGCGCAGGCCTTACGCCCTTTTCACGAGACGGCGATGGCCGTGCAGTGTTGCGCTCGACCATTCGTGAATATCTCTGCAGCGAAGCCATGCACGGCCTCGGCATTCCGACGACGCGGGCGCTCTGCATCGTCGGCAGCGAACATAAAGTATTTCGCGAACAGGTCGAGACCGGCGCGATCGTCCTTCGCATGGCGCCCTCTCACGTGCGGTTCGGCTCGTTCGAGATTCTCTATTATCGGAAACAATATGAGCAGCTCAAAGTGCTGGCCGACTACGTGATCGCGCATCACTATCCTCATCTCGTGGAAACGGCAGACAAGTATGCTCGCTTCTTTCATGAGGTCGTCGAGCGTACCGCGAAGCTGATTTCCCAATGGCAAGCCGTCGGTTGGGCGCACGGCGTGATGAACACCGACAACATGTCGATCCTTGGCATCACGCTCGATTACGGTCCGTTTGGATTCATCGACGACTACGACCCTGGTTTCATCTGCAACCACTCCGACCACAATGGCCGCTATGCCTTCAATCAACAGCCCTATATCGGCCTCTGGAATCTCAGCTGTCTCGCGCAGGCGCTGCTTCCCTTGGCCCAAAAGGAAGAGTTGAAGGCCGCACTCGACCGTTATACCCCCCTCTGCGAAGGACGGTACATGGAGTTGATGCGGGCCAAGTTCGGACTCATCGAGACAAAGGAGGAGGATGCATCATTGATCCAAGACCTCCTGGCGCTCATGCATCTACACCATGTTGATTACACGAACTTCTTTCGAACCTTGGGGCTGTTTCAAGCCGGGCCTGAATCGCAGAACGAACCGCTCCGAGACTTTTTTCTGGATCGTGGCGCATTTGACCAGTGGGCTCGCCGGTACAAAGACCGACTGCACGAAGAGGGGAGCCGAGACGAGGACCGTATGGTCCACATGAACCGCGTCAATCCCAAGTACGTGCTCCGCAACTATCTGGCGCAGACCGCCATCGAGAAGGCACAGAAGAAGGACTTCTCCGAAATCGATCGGTTGCTCATCCTGCTGCAAAATCCCTACAGTGACCAGCCAGGCATGGATGCTTACGCTTCTCCGCCTCCCAACTGGGGCAAGCATTTAGCGGTCAGTTGCTCGTCCTAAGCCGTCTCGGCATTCTTTATGCTCTCCTGAAAAGCAGTGTTTAACCCGGGAGGCCGCTCGACTCACTGTCCTGTGGATTCGTTGTTGAGTAGTCCTCAGACACAATAGGCGGACATATGATCTTCAAGGCACACAATGTCATCGTTCGATCCCTCGCCCTTGCTGGGCTGGTGCTTTTCTTCAGTGCCTGCACGGAGAGTGGGGGTGGGGAGAATCCGATCGCCGTGGCGAATACGGTCACAGTCAGCGGGACGGTGGGCGGGACGCGCATTGTTGCGATGAACGACAACGACCAAATCGTTGTCGAGGACGACACGGCCGGCCGGTCCCCGAGCGCACCAGGCCGTTTCCCGTTTACCCTGGCGAGTTTGCCGGTCGGATCGAATCTTCGTCTGTTTTTCATCAGCAACGGCAGCCTGTTTCCCTTCTACCTCGGCGGGACCAACGTCTTTTCGTTCAACAGCGCGGGCCCGGTTGACTTAGGTTTTGTCACGATGGATGCGGGAACAGGCCACTCGACACCCGAGTTTTCTCCGCTGAACGTAACTTCTAAACCTGAGAACCCCAATACTCCGCCTGGCCTGATTCCTGGTATTGCGCCGACGATCGCGATTACGAGTCCATTGGCCGGGGCGGCTGTTCCCGTTGGACCGGTCACTGTTGCCTTCGCAGTTCAGAACCATACGATCGGGAATCCTGGAACGTCTCATCTCCATTTCTATCTCGAAACTGACCCCACCATCTATAATTTCTATGGGGGCAATGGCATCAACGGTGACAATGGAGTCCTCTACAACGGGGTCCATACGCACTTCGTCCATTGGAAATCGGCGACATCGTTCGACATCTTCGGGCTGCCGTCCACCGCCCACACAGTCCGTATGGTTCTAGCCGATCAAAACCACAATGAACTCGCCAGCAGCGAGAAGACGCTGAGCTTCTCTGTCAGCCAGCCGCCGGCGGGAGATCTGCAACTCCAGCTTCCCGCAATAATCAGCGGCCTCAACTTTCCTGTGGGGATGTCGCTGGCGCCGGACGGCCGGATCTTCTTCAATGAGCGCCTGACCGGTGCCATTCGCATTATCAATCCACAGTGGCAGCTCGTGAACCAGCCGTTCTGTCAACTCACTGTTGCGACGAGTGGCGAACAGGGGCTACTTGGCCTCACCCTCGATCCGAACTTCGCCCAGAACCAATTTGTCTATGCGTATTACACGGTGTCCGGAGCGACCATGAACCGCGTGGTGCGCTATACGGAGTCGAGCGGGATTTGCACGCAAGAAACGCCGATCCTCGACGACCTGCCGGTGAGCGCCAATCACAACGGCGGGATTATTCAATTCGGGCCGGACGGAAAGCTCTATGTCGTCATCGGGGACGTCCAGAACACGGCGAACTCGCAAAGCCTCACGTCACTCGCCGGGAAAATCTTGCGGGTGAATCCCGATGGTAGCCCGCCGTCCGACAATCCTTTCATTTCGAATCCCAACGTGAACGCAAAGAAAATCTTCAGTCTTGGCCATCGAAACAGTTACGGATTTACATTCCATTCTCACACAGGGCATCTATGGGAGACCGAAAATGGCCCGGGCGACAACGATGAGATTAACCGGGCGGTGGCCGGAGGAAATTATGGCTGGCCGACTGTCGGAGGCATCGCCAACAACCCGAACTTTTTCAATCCGATTCTGGCCTATACGCCGACGATTGCTCCGACCGGCATTATCTCGATTCCCGAAAACTCCACAGTCTATCCTGCGGCGTACCGCAACAATCTGCTTTTCGTGGATTTTAACAGCGGAAGAATGCGTCGCGTCGTTCTCAGCGGCGCCGATCTCACCCAACTCGGCGCCTCCAGCATTGCCTATAACGGTGGACAAGGGGGTCTCTTGAGTCTCATGCTCGGCGCCGACGGATTCGTGTACGTCTCCAACACCAACGCCATCTTCAAAGTCGTCCCGCAGTAGTCCCCTCAAATCCGAGTTCCCTTCGCAGTTACTAATAAGGCCAGCAAATAATGCGTTCTCGCCCGGTTCGATACACTCACCGCAGGCTTCGACAGGCTTGTGCTGAGCAGAGTCGAAGCGCTCAGGGCGAACGGGCTTCAGAGTTACCGTTCGTGGTGAGCTTGTCGAACCATGAACGGTAGCATACGCACTATTTGGTGGTTGGCTCAGTAACACCTTGCAGTCCCCCTCACAGTCTGTTGTAGAGTGACGGCCTCCCGCCTGAACATGGGCGGCGGAACGGCTGAGCGAATTTATGGCAAAAGGAAGTGGAGAATCGAAGCTCGCCCTCGTGGGGGTGGTCACCCTCGCGGTTGCGCTCGCCGGCGTGCTGTTGGTGAAGGAGCCACTGCGCAGTTCGCGGCCTGTCGGGGGCGGGTTGGATGTAAAACAGACCACCGGTGAGCATTCGGTTCGCGCGCGGCTGTGGGAAGATCCGGTGGCAGCGGTGCAGCGTGGTATTGGAGCTGCCCCGCCGCCGGCAATCGGATCTCCCAAGTCCGTATCCAGCCAGTCAGCAGAATCTTCCCTCGCTCAGCGCCTGAGACCGCTACGGCTCGCGATTGCCGACCGGGTCAAGAAGGGTGAGCAGATCACAGTTTTACTGGTGACCATGAGTGGCGATCCCTATGCGGAGAGTACGGAGTCCCGTATTCGAGATCGCTATGCGGTCGGCACTGCGTTGGGCGTGGCCTGCTATGTCCCGGAGGACGAGGGGCATCTTTCGTTCATCGAAGGGGACAGTCAGGGCGCCGGCCATGCGTTGCCGTACGAGTGGTATCAGCTTCGCAAGACCAGGGTCTGTGGAGAAGGGCAGGATCGAGCCCAGAACACCCTGGTGATCTGGATTTCCGATGACGCCCTCAGCCAAGGGCTCTTGGCCACCCTGAGCTCGTTGTCGCAGACCCTGGTGTGCGAAGAGTCGACACAGAAAAGCGAATGCCTCCTGACCGACGACCGGCGCAAGCTGGTCCGTTTGAATCCGGCGTTGCAACAGGCCGTCACGTTCAAGCTCGTGGGGCCGCGCAGTTCCACCGCCCTGCGTCATCTCCTGGATGAGGCCGGAGCCTTGTATGCCGAGCCCCATGAAGGGGTGGGAGTCTGGCCGAATAGGGATGGGACCATCGAGCTCTATTCGCCCTGGGCCAGCGCGATGAAAGGGATCCTGGCCTATGGGCTGAAGAAGGAAGGAGGGAAGGGCCTCGCGTGCCAGACGTATGAAGCCTGCGAGCAGGAGTTTTTCCATCGGCTGACGGCTGCCAATGTACGGCTCACCTACGAGATCGGATCCGACGACCGGCTATTCGGCACACTGATCGAGGAATTAGAACGACGTCAAGTAAGGCTCGGCTGGGATGCCGTGATCCTCATTGGAGAGTGGGATTCGTTCTATGGCCGAGCGCTGCCCATCGAGTTCCGCGCGGCGGCTTGCGCGAAAGTGGCGACCTTCACGGAGGCTGAGCTGCGGCAGATTCAAGTGCCGACGACGATCAAGGCCTGGTGTCCCACGGTCCCGCGCGCGATCGATTTACAGATTCAACGATCGGCGGACTATGAATCCCTGACCTTAAACATCTTCCGGTATAGCTACCTCAGTGGTCTCGATGGCGAAGTGCCGGGCGA
>JAABQN010000113.1 GCA_011391455.1 Nitrospiraceae bacterium | reverse complement strand
GGAGGATGACCAGGTTACCCTTTTCATCCTTCCGCGATCGCGCTTTGCGCGAGCACAGAAGATCATCAGCCTCCATCCCCTCTTTTCAGCATCCTGTTAGATTAAATACTGAGCTGGGCCTTCCACTTCACGCAACGAGTTCTTGCAGAACTTCAGGATGGCGCTCGGCGACCTTGAAAAGTGTTTTTGCCGCCCCGGATGGTTCGCGACGGCCTTGCTCCCAGTCTTGGAGGGTGCGTACAGAAACTCCAAGCAGTGCTGCAAAAGCGGTTTGAGAAAGCCCGGACATCAAACGAGCGTGGGCGACTTCTGAAATTTCTGGACGATGGACGCGAGCACGGATACCGGCCTTCATTTCACGCACTGACGAGAGTAGCTCGGCGCCAATGTCCACTTTGGGCTGACGACCTGTAGGTTTCTGTTGGGCTTTACGCATTTTTGATCTCCTCTTTGATTTGACGAAGCACATGCGCCGGGATGTTTTCACGCATGGACTTTCCGTAGACCAGTAGTAACCAGATTTCCCCATTGGCGAGGCGATTGAAATAAATCACGCGCACCCCACCACGCTTGCCACGGCCAGCACTCCCCCAACGAACTTTTCGTAAGCCTCCTGACCCGGGTACAACATCCCCGGCATCTGGATTTGCGGCGATGAAGGTAATGAAGTTTGTTCGATCTTCATCGTTCCAGCAGTTGCTGGCGAGGCGGACGAACGTAGGGGTTTCGATAACCGTGAACATGCGCACAATATACGGCATTGCCGTACCCACGTCAAATGTGGCAGGAAGCGTTCATGGTGCGGCCCAACCAGGGTTATCCATGGACCCTTTTACTGCAAACGCGGATACGCTGCTGTGACGGTCACGGCTCGCCGCTCAGTCCGTCAACGTATTGCAGAGAATACGCCTTCCGCAGAATGTTCAAAAAGTTCGTCCAGCGAGGCCGCAGGCGAATCGAAACCGGAGGCGTAGCATTTCTCACCCGCCCACCCCACGCTGCCAAGACAGCGTGTTCTCCGAGTGGGGTACGTTGAGGGCCTGAACGATGCGAGAACGAAGCTGGCGGGCTTTTGGAGCATCCTGCTAGATTGAGTACTGGAAGGTCGGCTTCGCCCCAATCGCTTGAGCCAGCACTCCACGACGCTTGAGTTCCTCAAGAATCCGGCGGGTGGCCGCATCAAAGTCTGCCGGACCTGACAGTACGATATCCGTATTGGGAGGGACTTCCTCAGGCGCCTTACTCATATGGACGGCGATGACCGGGACCGGATGGACGAGCGTCCTGATAGCCTGTGCCGCTTCAATATAGGCCATACCGAAGGGATTGGTTGTCGAGACGACGATTAATCCGGTATCAACCAGCAGTCTTGCTACCTCACCATAGCGGCGGGCCATCTCGGTGGCCTGCCCCCGCTCTCCTTCCGAAAGATCTGCGTCAAGTCCGCGGCGGAGATTTTCTCCGTCGAGCAGGTACGCATGCCGACCGTCTGCTACAAGCCTCGCCTCGATGGTCCTGGCAAGGAAAGATTTCCCCGTATGCCGCCCGCCGGTCACCAGCACAATCGCTGCTCGATGGCCATACTGCTGTGCGCGATCCTCGACGCCGACTTGACCCTTCACCCAGGCAAAGTCGCGCTGCCGGGCTTCTTCTCGGAGAAACTCCTGATCGTCATGGACCAGCTCTGTCACGATGCCGCCACCGGCAATGTCGTATTCATCCACAAGGACGAACCGGCCCGTCGACTCAAAGGAGGCCGAAAGGTCGAAGGCAACCGGCGTTTTGGCCCTGATGGTCAACTCGGCGACCTGATTCTTATTCACTACATTGCTGCCTTGCTGCTGAGCCAGATCCATCGTGTCGATGATCCGGTGAATGGTCGCCACTTCACAATCTACTTCCCTCGTCGCCACTCTGAGTTGATAGCGCCGCCCCCGTTCCAACGGCTTCCGGCCCAGCCAGAATACATTGGCTCGAAAGGCCGACGACACCAACGGGAGTTTGTCTTGATGGGAGGCGACCTCTCCTCGCTCGACAAAGATCTGTTCATCGAGCGTCACACCGACTGACTGGCCTGCATGGCCTTCTACCGGTGAGGGCTCAACGTTGAACGCTTCGATAGACTTCACCGTCGCCCGTTTGTTCGACGGCGAGAACACCAGGGAATCGCCGACCTTCACACGCCCGGCTGTAACCCGCCCTGTAATGATGCGGCGGGCGTCGAATTTGTATACATCCTGAACCGGCAAGCGAAGAGGCTGTTCGGATCGTCCCGGTTCCTTCCGGAAGGCGCTGAGCGCATCCAGTACGGTCGGACCGCTGTACCACGGCATCTGCTCACTCCGGTTGGCGATATTATCTCCGAGCTTGGCGCTCACCGGAATGACCTGCTGTGGAACCGCCTTGAACTGCCCAAGAAACTCTCGATATTCCTTTTCGATCCCGTCGAACACATCCTGGCGATAGCCGACCAGATCCATCTTGTTCACGACGACAACGAACTGGCGTACGCCCAGGAGAGACAGGAGATAGCCATGCTTCTTGGACTGTTCCTTCACCCCCTCCAAGGCATCGATCAGCAGCAACGCTCCTTCAGCCCGGGCCGCCCCGGAGATCATGTTCTTGAGAAATTCTTTATGACCCGGCGCATCGATGATGATGTAGTGCCGCCCTTTCCAACCAAAGAACGTCCGCGCCGTATCGATGGTGATTCCTTGTTCTTGTTCTTCTAGAAATGCATCGAACAGGAACGCATACTCAAATTCCTTGCCCTGCTGCCGACAGATCGCTTGGACCTTTTCAAGTTTGCCATCCGGCAACGATCCCGTGTCGGCATAGAGACGCCCCAGCAAGGTGGACTTCCCATGATCCACATGCCCAACGATGACGATGTTCAGATTGTCCGATGGCTTCATATTCGTCGTTGTCATTTGTTTACTCCAGAATGCTCAAACGAGCAGGCCAGCGAGGCCGCAGGAAGCGGGACGACTAAGGCGTACCCTTGGGGTACGTCGCAGGGAGGCACGCGACCGAGAACGAAGCTGGATGCTCGTTTCAGCATTCTGGACCTACATGTATCCGTCTTTGCGCAAGAGCTCCATCCCGCGACCTTCATCCTGCGCGCGGCCCGATCGCTCTGCCACCGTGGTGTGCCGCAACTCGTCGATGATGTCGTCCACGGACTTCGCCGTCGATTTGATCGGCGTCGTGCAGGGCGCGCAACCAAGACTGCGATAGCGGACACCCTCCCCTTTGTCGAGATAGAGATCGATGAAGGGAATGTTCTCGGACTTGATGTATTCCCAAATATTGATTTCTGTCCAATCCAGCAGCGGATGGATCCGGATATGTGTTCCGGGAGGAAAGGTCGTCTTGAATTGATCCCAGAGCTCCGGCGGCTGATCGCGGAAATCCCAATCGCCATGTTTGTCACGGGGCGAGAAATAGCGTTCCTTGGCTCTCGTCCCTTCTTCGTCTGCCCGCACACCGAGAATGATGCCCGTATAGCCCTTTTGCTCGATCAGTTGCTTGAGCCCATTGGTTTTCAAGGCCGTACAGCAGTTCACACGGCCCAGAGTATGATTCATCCCGGCCGCGAGCGCTTCTTTGTTTTGCCCCACCACCAACTTGAGGCCCCACTCACGGGCGACTCGATCTCGGTATTCGATCATGGCGGGAATTTTATAACTCGTGTCGACGTGCAGCAGGGGGAACGGGACATGGCCGAAAAAGGCTTTTCTAGCCAACCACAGCAGAACGGTCGAATCTTTCCCCATCGACCACAGCATGGCTAGGTTGTCAAAATGCTTATAGGCTTCGCGGAGAATATAGACGCTTTGGTCTTCTAGTTGACGAAGGTGTTGCACAGACTCAATCCTCTCCTAACAGGATGCTGAAAAAGGGGGGATGGGGTAGCTGGGACGATCCCCTTGCTCGCGCAACGCGCGGTCGAGGACTCCCATCGTTGGACGCGCGCAGTTGGGATCATCCCACCCACCCCTTAAAAGTGACCGCTCGCTGCGGCCTTGCTGGACGGCCTTTTTGAGCATCCTGCGATTATTTTGCTATCAGCGCCATACGTACGATTCCATTTGCGCGTTATGTATAAACCGAGCTTCCCCGCAGCCTGCTATGTTCATTGTATGCGGCCGGTCACACCGATTCCCACCGGCTCCTGAGTCAACTCCTCCAGCTTTTTGGCCGCCGCCCCCTCTTCGAGCGCTCGACGTGCCAATGGGAGGCACGACGCCCATGTCGCCCCTTTGCCTGCGGCGTACAGAATCAATGCCGCGTTCATCAAGACCCAGTTGCAGGCCCCCCCAGGCACTTGATTGTGGAGGATCCGTTTGAGCAGATCCGCTTCCTTGTCTCGCTGGTTCGATGGGAAGCCCGCCATGTCGCGCGGCGTACCCAGGGGCAATCCGACATCTTTTGACGCAAAGGAGAGGGGTGTAATCCGCTCGTCCCGTAATTCCAGCACCCTTGTGAGACCGGCAACCGAGAGCTCCGGATCGCCTTCAACGCCACTGACCACCAGCGCCCGCGGGGAAGCCAGCATCCGCAACACTTCAGCCGTCTTTTCAAAATGAGGAGGATGGGACAGGCCGACGACCTGCGACAAGGCGCGAGCCGGATTCAGGAGCCTTGCAATCGGATGAAAGATATTCCGCGCTCCCAGCTCTTGGCGCATTTCTAAAAAACGATAGACCGGAGGGTGGTAGAGGGCAATATCGAGATAGGCGAATCCGTGCCGCGTCACCGCCTCTGCCGCCGTTTTCGGTTCCATCTCGACCGGCAGGCCCAAGGCCTTGAGCACCCCGGCATTCCCTGCCCGGCCGGGAATGCCATCATACCCGTGCATCAAGACCGACGCGCCAGCCGATGCAGCCACAATGGCGGCGGCGGCAAGGGCATGGAAGGTGTCTTGTTTCCCCGCGTAGCTCGGCAGATCGACGACGCCGAGCTCCCGCGGAATAGGCACAGGCGCCACATAAGAGCGCGCGGTCGCGGTCATCGAAGCCAATTCGGTAACGGACTCCATCTTGATCCGCATAGCCATGAGAAAGGCCCCTACCTGCGCCTGCGTGACTTCTCCTTCAATGAGCGATTTCATCGCCTGCTTCGATTCGTCCCAGGTGAGATCCTTGACCGCTCGTGGCCCCTTGGCAATTTTAGCGATTAAATCCTGCATCGACATCACGAAGCCTTGTGTAACCCGCACTCGGTCTTGGTAAAGTTTTTCCACCGTCCCGCGCGGGAATCTTCGCCTGGCATCACCGGGCTTGTGCAGTGGGTGCACCCGATACTGGGATAGTTGCGGTCATGCAATTCGTTGTAGGGAATTTCGTGGACGCGAATATAGGTCCACACATCCTCCCAGGTCCACTTCGCAAGCGGATTGACTTTCACCAATTGAAACCGCTGGTCCCATTCCACCAGCTTCGCATTGGCCCTCGCGGGAGACTGATCCCGCCTGATCCCGGTAATCCAGGCGTCGAACCCCTTGAGCACACGCGTAAGCGGCTCCACCTTGCGCAGGTCGCAACATTGATCGGGCTGGCGCGCCCACAGGGCATCACCGTACTGGGCCGCTTGTTGCTCCGGCGTGAGCAACGACTTCACCTGCATAACTTGTTGCTGCTGCAACCCATAGCGCTCAATCACCCGATCACGTGTGGCATAGGTCTCGGGGAAAAGAAACTCCGTGTCGAGATAGAAAAGCGGCACGGAGGGATCGATGCGATGAATCATGTCCAGGAGCACGACGTCCTCCGCCCCAAAACTGCATGCGAGCACGATCTTCGGCGCGTATCGCTCAATCGAAGCAGCCAGCACCTCTTGCGGCTGCTTCGCCTCGAACGACTCACCCCAATCCTTCAGTTCTTCCGATGAGAGTCCCATTCTTATCTCTTCCTCACTCCATCATCCACAGGAGCGGCACCAGAGTCGGTCAACTTGCGCCCGTCGAGCGAGCACATTCTTATCGTGCGCGCTCCGGGAGCAAAGACCGACCTGGTGTCGCTCCTGACTCACTCAACTTTTTCGACCAGAATCCGATAATGATCCGCGGCGGCTTCGAGTGGTTCCTGCAGCAACAACAGATGTCCGTCGTTTTTCAAACTCAGGGGCACGTTCTTAATCGGTTCGCCCGCATCGAGCCAGACTTCCAACCGTTCTCCTGCATCCATCATCTCCAGTTTCAGCTTGGTCTTTACATAGTTCATGGGGCAGGCGACCCCGCGCAAATCATAAACCGGCGCACTGGAGGCAGCAGGCGCGGCCACAGAAACGGCAACCGGCTTGACCTCGGATGGCGCATTGGCCGTGACCGCTGCTGCCTTATCTGCCGGCGCCAATTTAAGATCTTTGCCCATCTGCTCCGTGGCGGCACGGCAGGCATCGACGAATCCCTTGGCAAAGGCCATCTTGTCGCGAGCCGATTCGCCCGTTGTGTCCTTGGGCCCTAAATCGCCGACCCGGCTCCTCAGTTCCCGATAGTTTGCCGGCACAATGCCTTTTTGCGCGATCCGGCTATCGAATTCGATGAAGGTTTCCGCATCCGTCGAAGGCTCAAGTCCCTCCGTCACCAACAACGCCTTAGCGGCAGCCAACACGGCACGATAGGACTTGTTCACCGAAGCGGAATATTGATG
>JAABQN010000112.1 GCA_011391455.1 Nitrospiraceae bacterium | reverse complement strand
ACGGGCGCGACATTCAATCACACGGGGATCACGACGGGCTGCGCGACCTGCCATAACGGGACGACCGCGCGGGGGAAGGCGGCGACCCACGTGCCGACGACGCAATCCTGTGAGACCTGCCACCGATCCACGACGACGTTTACGGGCGCGACATTCAATCACACGGGGATCACGACGGGGTGCGCGACCTGCCATAACGGGACGACGGCGCGGGGCAAGGCGGCCTCGCACGTGCCGACGACGCAATCCTGTGAGACCTGCCACCGATCCACGACGACGTTTACGGGCGCCGTGTTTAATCATACCGGGATCGTGAGCGGGTGCGCGACCTGTCATAACGGCTCGACCGCACGGGGCAAGGCAGCGACGCATGTCCCGACGACGGCGGCCTGCGAACTGTGCCACAGATCGACGACGACCTTTACGGGAGCGCAGTTCAGCCACACGGGGATCACGACGGGCTGTGCCACGTGCCATAACGGCTCGACGGCGGTGGGTAAAGCAGCGAACCACATCCCGACCGCCACGGCTTGCGAGACCTGTCATAGGTCCACAACCTCCTTTTCAGGATCGAGATACCACAGTTGGGTGGTGGCGACGCCAGGGCAATGCAACACTTGTCATGAGCGTGGTACGAACTGGTTAGGGGTGCAGGGTAAGAGACCCTCAGACCATAACGGTAGAGAAGCAGCGCCAAACTCTTGTGATAACTCAGGCTGTCATAGGGTCAGCGGCAGTTTTTGACGAAGCCATCAATTTGGTGACGTTGCTCGATAGATCAAGTTAGCAGGGGGGAGTGCCAGGCACTTATAGTTGCTCTACAGCGATTGCAATGGCCATCGTAGTTAGCTCTTGCCGATGGACTCCAAATTAGCCTCGAGTTGAGCAAACTTCCCATTTATTAGAGGTTCTCATTGACGGGAGTCGATACAAGAAAATTACGCCTTGCGGCGTGGGCAATAATTCTGTGCGGATTCTTTTCCCTCAGTGCCCTTGTCGCACCAGCTCCGGTTGCTGCGCAAGTGCTTGACCACATCGAGATTGTCGAGACCCCGACAGCGGCGGAGATTCATATTGTGTTCAATGCGCGGGCGCTATATCTGCGGCACACCCCCTCCCAGCAGGGCGATCTCATCCGTCTGTTTCTCGATTTCCCCGATCTGGATCGCTCCTTCCGGTTTCCACGTGAATTGGCTTCGTCGCCTCCCAGCGACTTGGTCCCAAAATTCACCGTGACTTTTCCCGACCAAGGGACAAACGGCCTCTCGATTCGATTTGCCAAGCCGGTGCAATTTCGCGTGAGCCAGCGGGACATCAGAAGCAGCAGCCGGATTGTGATTTCCGTCAAGTTGGAGAGGCCGGCGCTCCCGCATGAGGTCGAAGCTCCACCGGCGACGCCTCCGGACGCGAGGGGACCGAAGCTGTCATTCGAGGTTCCGCCGTTCAGTCCCGGGATGAATGTCGAGACCTATGCCGAAGATTTGATGAAGCTAGGCCGTAAGGCACTGAACGTCGGAGAGAACGAGAAGGCATTGCAGATCTTCAACGCACTCCTCAATCTTCCACCGAATAAGCAATCACAAGCAGCTCAGGAGTGGGTTGGAGTGGCCAGGCAACGAAGCAGAGAATATGAGAAAGCGAAAACGGAGTATGAGCTCTACCTCAAACTCTATCCCGAGGGAGAAGATGCGGTGAGAGTGCGACAGCGGTTGGCATCGTTGCAGGAGCCCATCAGTCAGCTCGCACAAGCCAAAACAGCCAGACCGGCTAAGAAGATAGACGAAATGCGGTTCTACGGGAGCGTGTACTCGTACTATTATGGCGGGTATTCCCAGACGGAAACGACAGACAAAGTGGCGAATACCACCACGAATAGGAGCAGCCACGACCAGTCCTTGTCGCAGACAGCGTTCGATGTCACGGGGCGATACAGGAAAGACGAGTATGACAACAAGCTCGTCATGCGTGGCACGCAGTCGTACGATCTATTGGCCACCACCGATATAAGACGAAACATCAGCCGTCTCAGGGCTCTCTACTACGAACATGCGAGTCAGGATTCGTATTTCATCCGGGTCGGCCGACAACCGGGGAACACCGGCGGCGTGTTGGATTTCCGGTTCGACGGAGCCTGGGTGCGGTATGTCGCCGTACCGCAATTTTTTAATGTGAACCTCATCGCAGGTCAGCCTCGGCAATTCAGCTTGACGTCCAACTTCGTGCCCGACGATCCCCGAAACTTCCGGGCCGACTTGAAACGCTACTTTTACGGGGTAAACGTAGACATCGGACCGATCGGACAGGCCTGGAACAGCAATCTGTACTTCATCAACCAGATGGTCAATGGCGTGGTGGATCGTAGGGCCGTGGGGACAGAATTACGGTATGCGGCCAACGGGAAGAACGCCTTCGGCTTGATCGACTACGACGTGTCGTACAACGTCCTCAACGTGGCGATGCTCAATGGAACCTGGGTGACCGAAGGGACCACCTACACCCTACTGGTCGACCATCGTAGAACGCCCTATCTGCAAACCTCGAATGCGCTCTTCGGGACCCCCAATGCCACGCTTCAAACCATCAATTCAACGAATGAAAGTCTCTTGCGCGAGCAGGCCAAGGCCGTGACCGCAACCAGCGACCTGTTCCTCATCGGCGCGCTCCATGCGGTCAGCACGGATTGGCAGCTTGGCGGAGATTTTCGGTACAACAAGATTTCTGGAACGGGTCAAACGAATTGTTTGGTCATTCTGCCTGGCACGACCACACTCTTTATCAATCCGAATGCCCAAACCGATGCCGCTTGTTCCCTGCAAGCGCAGCCAGGGAGTGGCAGTATCCTCACCTATACGGCTCAAGTAATCGGGGCGAAGTTTCCGTTTGAGAATACGACTTTTGTGGCGAATGCCAGCTATATTACGAGTCCAGCCTACCGGGCGCAATCGCTCACGATCAATTCCTTGGCTCGCCTCGGCCCGCAATTGCAGATCGACGGGTTCGTCCTGCTCTATCACCAGAAGGATAGTTTTGACGTGGACCTGTATCGTGCGACTCCGACGATCCGCATGAATTATCGTTTCTTCGACGACTGGACCTTCGAGGCTTCAGGCGGGTACGAGAAAACGCTGACGAATAGCCCGCAACAAAAGGACTCGACGGCGCGACAATTCTTTTTCTTCGGTCTCCGGCGAGACTTCTCCTAGCATGGATTATTCATGATTGCAGCAGAAGCGGTCGCGACCGAGGTCGAGCAGCAATTGATTCAAGGAGGGACGCAATCATGACCCTCATATTTTGGTTTCTCGCTTGGGCCATTACATTGCTCGTGCTTGGTCTCCTCCTGTGGCCGCTGCTCAAGCGCCAAGCGTCATCGAAAATGGAAGAAGGAGAAAAAACGCTTTCGGTCTATCGCCAGCAATTTGCCGAGTTGGAACAAGATTTTAAGAATGCAGTATTGACCGATGAACAGTTTCAACAGTCGAAGCGAGAGCTCGAATGCCGGCTCCTCGATGAGACAGGGGCTGCCGAGGCCACTTCTTCGTCACGATTGTGGCCAGTGAACAATCGAGCGGTCGGCGTGGCATTAGCGGTCATCATTCCGATCGTCAGCGGATTGCTATATTTAGAGTGGGGCAACCAGCAGGCAATTATACTTCCCACTGTATCCTCGCCAGCAGCACAAGGCAGGCCGGACTACAGCCAACCAGCGTCCGAAGGGCTCGACGCACTTTCCGAACGGCTAAAAAAACGACTCGAGCAGAGTCCTGACGACGGAGTGGGGTGGGCTCTTCTCGCTCGTTCGTATGTAGAGATAGGACGGCATGCCGACGCGGCGCCGATCTATGAGAAGGCCATGAAGTTGATCCCCGACGATCCTCAGATGCTCGTCGACTATGCCGATGTCCTTGGTATGCTGAATGGCCGAAAGCTGGCAGGCAAACCGGAGCAATTGATTCAGCAGGCGCTCAAGATCGATCCAAACCATGTCAAAGCGCTGATGCTGGCAGGGACTGTGGCGTTCGACCGCAAAGAGTTCCGCCGGGCGGCGCAGTATTGGGAACGGGCCAGCGCCAATCTTCCGGCAAATGTGGAGGCGGAGGTCCGACAGGAGCTGCTCTCGGGTATTGCCGAGGCCAAAGGGTTAGCCGGCGGGAAACCGGTAATGGCCAAGGCGGTTGCTTTGGCGGTCCCTTCGACAAAGTCTGGTGGTCAGGCTGCCGCAATCAGTGGGACCGTGAGCCTGGCGCCAGGTCTCACAGGGAAAGGCGCCTCAACGGATACGTTGTTTGTGTTTGCGCGAGCGATGAACGGCCCGCCCATGCCGGTGTCGATCGTGCGGGCTACGAAACAGGAGTTACCCTTTATGTTCCGACTTGATGATTCGACCAGCCCGATGCCGTCCAGAAAACTGTCCGATGTAGGCTCGGTGGTGATTGTGGCCCGCCTGTCGAAGTCCGGCCAGGCCATGCCACAAAGTGGAGACCTGGAGGGAATGAGTCAGCCAGTGAAACCCGGTGAGAGTAAAATCGCGGTCGTCATCGATCGTGAAAGACCATAGGACGGAGCAGGTCGCATGTCGCAATCATATCTCACCATGTTGCTCTACCTCCTGCCGGTGGTTTTGGCCCTGACTCTGTATTACCGCCGTCATCGTAAGCGGGATACCCACTATCGTGCCCGCCTGGCTGAGACGGTTGAGGCAAGTATCCCTGAGCCGCTCACCTTACACCCGGTCATCGATACCAACAAATGCATCGGCTCAACCGCCTGCATTAAAGCCTGTCCGGAACATGCGCTTGGGATCGTCAGGGGGAAGGCGACGCTCGTCCAACCGGATCACTGTATCGGTCACGGCGCCTGCCAGGCCGCTTGCCCCGTAGAAGCGATTCAGTTGGTATTCGGGACGGAGAAGCGCGGCATTGACATTCCTCAAGTCAAGCCGACCTTTGAAACCAACGTCTCCGGTATCTACATTGCCGGTGAGTTGGGCGGGATGGGGTTGATTCGCAAGGGAGTCGATCAGGGGAAACGAGCGATCGAGACGATTCGGAAAAACAAGAGCAAAGGGGGCGAGCTGGACGTGGTGATCGTCGGCGCCGGTCCGGCCGGTATCTCCGCATCGCTGGCGGCCAAAGAATCAGGATTGCGATTTGTGACGGTCGAACAGGAAGATTCACTCGGCGGCGCAATCTTCCATTACCCGCGTCGGAAACTGGCTATGACGGCGCCCATGACACTGCCCATTGTCGGTAAGTTCAATAAGTTCGAGATCACGAAAGAAGAGCTGCTGGATTTTTGGGGCAAGATTACCCGTGAGAACAACATCAAGATCAATTTCTCGGAACGTATGGATGCGATCACAAAAACGGGAAAGGGTTTTCTGGTGAAGACGTCGAAGAATAGCTACCAAACGAAGAATGTGCTCCTTGCCATCGGCCGGCGCGGCACGCCCCGCAAACTCGGTGTGCCGGGAGAAGAGCAACCCAAGGTTGTCTACAGCCTGATCGACGCGGAGCAATACCGCGGGCAACATGTGTTGGTGGTGGGTGGAGGGGACAGTGCAGCAGAAGCGGCGCTGTCTATCGCAGCTGAGCGAGGCACGACGGTCACCATTTCCTGCCGCGGCGATGAAATTTTTACCCGTCCGAAAGCCAAAAACCGCCAGCAGCTGAAACAGTGTGTGGAGAAAAACAGAATCACAGTGTATGTGAATGCCAACGTAAAGGAGATCGGTAGAGACACTGTGACGCTGATTCACGGGGGGAAAGATATTGGAATAAAGAACGACGCCGTAATCGTCTGCGCCGGTGGCACGCTCCCGACGGCCATGCTGAAAGAAATCGGTGTCATGGTCACTACCTACCATGGCACGGCAATGGCGAAATAAATTTTTCAGGAGGTACATATGTGGAGCTGGATCATAGTCGCCGGCATGATGCTCTTGTTGATGAACGCTTGTGGCAATTCACGGCCTCTTCCTACGGCGCAAGACAAGCCGACTCAAGTTGTCTTGCAGGCAGCCGGGCCGAGTTCCTCTATTCAACGGCTGCGCATGCAGGCCGAGCGGGGAAATGTCGAAGCGCAGTTTGCGTTAGCCCAGGCTTATGATCGCGGGCGAGATATTCCGAAAGACAAGACTGAGGCGGTCCGATGGTATCGACTTGCGGCTACGCAAGGGGATGCGTTCGCTCAAAATGCCCTCGGTGATAATTACTGGGAGGGTACGGGTGTGCCGAGGGACGATACGCAAGCCGCACGGTGGTGGCATCTTGCGGCAAAACAAGGGTTTGCACCTGCACAACATAGCCTGGGGAAGATACTCTCGGGGAGTGGTCAAGGTGTGCGGACCGACAAAGCCCAAGCGTACATGTGGCTTGCGTTGTCTGCCGCCCAGGGTGACGAGGAGGCCGGGCGACAGGGCAACCTCCTCTCCAAGCAATTGAAGCCCGCAGAAATCACGAACGTAAAGAGACTGGTTCAACAGTGGAAGCCCGCTAGGGCCAAAGTCACGCTCAACAGGATCGCGCAGTAACGGCAAGCGCAGAGTAGCCGAGCAAGACGTGAGGGGTCGAGGTTTTCGGGATGCTGTATCTCGAATGTCGCACGTTGGCTCCTGCCTGACAGGATGTTCCTGCCCATCTCGCTCGTCCCCCCCTTCCCGCTTGTCGCGCGTTGCTTGCGTCACAGCATAGGGATCATCCTCCATTCTCCTGACAGAGAGCAACCCCCCTCTTAGGTAGTGAGTAGTCTTTCCCCGCCAAATTGGGTGAATTTTCATGTGAGAAGTCGTAGTTGCTCGACTACTGCGTGCAGTCGCGGGAGCGTATATCTGTGCGCACGGAGGCTCCATCAGCTGCCAGTCGAGATG
>JAABQN010000111.1 GCA_011391455.1 Nitrospiraceae bacterium | reverse complement strand
GTCCGGTAGAGGATTCTGGTTCGACTCGCATACGCGCTCAACCTCGACCTTAGCCTCAACCTTCCCAGAAGGCACTGCTCGACTACAGTCCCACCAATGTCTTGATTTCTGCCCGCAAAGCTTCTTGTTGTTCGCTCGCCCAGGTATCGAGCTGTGGGAACAGATGAACCAGTGGCCCTGTGTAGGGGGCCACGACTATGTCGCGGCGCTCTGCCAACATGCCGTCTGCTTCGGCGATGTGGAGTTTTTCGTCTGCGATATGCCGCGACAAGAACTTCGAAATCATGAGTTGCTGACCCGGCGTTCCTGCGACGGCCCCAAAAATCTTGCCACGAAGCACATCCAATTCATCCGGAATGGACACCTTCACGCGCACAGCCTGGGCGGTCGCCCAGGAGGCCCGTTGGATAGAATAGTCATAGGAAAACACCTGCTCCCGAGGTTCGCGGACAGGTCCGGTCACATCAATGATTTTTATTCGAGTATCCATGGCAGTTCCTTGTTTAGAGGTAGGGGTACAGGCCGAAGGGGTTCAGGCTGAAGTGCTCGGAAATCCGACCTGCAGTCTTCGGCCTAGAAGCCTTCAGCCTGAGCCCCTTCAGCCTATCTACCTGAGCCGTTACGTTTCGAATTATGATCGTTCTCCGGACAGATAGCGCAATACCCGCTCAGCCGCGAGCGCCCCATCACGGATACAGTCAGGAATCCCGACGCCTCGATAGCCGGCGCCTGTGAGGACCAGTCCTCCATAGCGACTGAGTGCTGCTTCAATCTGGTTCAGCCGTTCGAGATGTCCCAGCGTATACTGCGGCATGGCCCTCATCCAGCGATTGACTTCTACAAACCCCGGCTCTGCGGTCACGCCGCACATACTGGCTAATTCTGCCCTGACCCGCTCTACCAATGCTTGGTCATCCAATTGTAGGATAGCCTCTCGCCCGACTCCGCCGACATAACAACGCACCAGGAGTTGATCCGGCGGAGCGCGGTGTGGCCACTTGAGCGATGTCCAGGTCGCTGCAATGAGGTCGCGTCCTTCTACCCTCGGGACGACAAAGCCGAAGCCTTCAGCCGCGCCGGACACAGCTGCACGCGGGTAGGCCATCGCGATCGTCGCCGTCGAAGAATAGGGAATCATCTCCAGCAACCCGCCGGCAATGGGGGTAAGTGGACGAACCAATTCAGCCGACACATAGGCCGGGGTTGCCAGCACGAGACTGTCCACGGACAGGGCCGAGCCGTCATGGAGGATGACGTCGTACATCCAGCGGCCTGGTTGATGGGAACGTACCCGTAATGCATCGACGACGCAGTTTCCCCTGAGCGTGACGCCTTGGTCTGTTAATCGGTGGACAAGGGCAGCGACTAGATCCGACAACCCGTTTTTCAGGCTGATGAACATCGTCCGCTTCGGACCGGAGCGCGTAGCAGGTGGGCCGTCCTTCCGGGATGTCATCATCCCGCGAATCACACTCCCGTACTGTTGTTCCAATTCGATAAACCGTGGGAAGGTGGCCTGCAGGCTCATCTGTTCCGCGTCGCCCGCATAGATTCCGGCCATCAATGGCTCGATCATCCGCTCGAACGCCTGCCGACCGATCCGCCGTCGGAAGAAGCTGGCCAAGGATTCATCTACTTGTGACCGCTTCACCGGCACGGCCAGATCCAGTCCCATCCGTGCGAGCCCCGCCCAACTCAAGAGCCCACTTCGGAGAAAGGGCCCCAGCTGACTGGGCGCAATCATCACTAATCCCTCAGGCAGTTCATGGAGACGGCCACGTGAGTAGACAGAGGCTCTCTTGCCGGTCTCGTTGGTGTTGATGAGTTGATCGGTCAACCCCAATTTGTCACAGAGCTCGAGTCCGGCTGGTTTCTGAGACAGAAAAGAATCGGGCCCCGCCTCCGTCACGAGATCGCCGATCCGATGGGTGACGATTTTGCCTCCCCAGACGGAAGCGCCATCGACTACGGTACAGTGGATCGGGATACCGGCAGCAGCAGCCTGTTCGTGAAGGGCATAGGCAGTCGAGAGACCAGAAATCCCTCCACCGATGACGGCGACGGTGCGGAGGTTGCTCACGGCGTAGGACAGAGGGAGGATTCGTGTGCAGTAAGCACAGAGGCCAATGTGTCGATGAGCGCAGGCGAATCGTTCAGCATGACGATCCGTTCGAGTTGGAGGCCTAACCCAGCCGCGAATCGCTTCAATTCGATGTCGATATCGTAGAGTGTTTCCACATGGTCGCAAAGAAAGCCGATCGGCGCGACCAATACCTGCCGGTGACCGGCGCGCGCCAGCTCATCCACGACCGACTCCACGGTCGGTCCCAGCCACGTTTCACCCGAGCGGCCCTGGCTTTGGTAAGCAAAGAACGTAGGTCTGCCGCCCAGTAGCGCAGTCACCGCTTCAACCGTGCCTTTCACCTCGTCGGGGTAGGGATCTTTCATTGCCACGATACGTTCCGGCAGGCTGTGAGCCGTAAAGAGTATCGGCACGGTCGCCCGCACGTCGGTAGGGAATTTCAGTAACGATTGGTGGATGTTCTCGGCGATCGCCGCAATCAGTCCTGGATGCCGATGCCAACTGCCGACGTAACTCACCGGGCAGGTACTCTGCAGCGCCGACCGGGCTTCTTCCACTTTCTTCCGATAGGCGCCGGTGCTCAGAGAGGACTGTTGGGGGGCCAGACAGAGGCCGATGATCTGTTCAGGATCGTCGCCGAGCAATTCGGCATAGGTCTCCTTGATAAAGGGATGCCAATGCCGTAGCCCGACGTAGACCCGATACTGTTCGCTACTGGATTCATTCAACCGCTGTTCGAGCTTCTTCGCGACAGCCTTGGTGATCTCGACTGCCGGGGACTTCCCGCCCGTGGCCCGGTACCGCTCCCGAATTTCTTCGACAAGTTGAGGCGGCGTGGGACGACCACCCCGTACATCCAGGAGAAACGGTTCCACATTCTCCAGGCTATCAGGACCACCCATAGCCATGAGGAGAACGGCAGTAGGGCGTTTTGATTCTGGCATCTTCAAAACCTCGTCATTGGTCAATAGTCAACCGTCAATCGAAGGATGGCTGCGCATTTTCCTACGTGCGACGTATGACACTTGACCATTGACGCATTATCTTTTGCTGAGCTTATGCACCATGTCGATGGTCGCGGCCACATGCTCTATGGGAGTCGTCGGCAGGATTCCATGGCCCAGATTAAAGATATGCCCCGGACGCCCGCCGGCTCTGCGCAGAATATCTTCCACGCGCCGTTCGATTTCATGCAATGGGGCAAACAACGTCAAGGGGTCGAGATTGCCTTGCACTGCCACGTCATGTCCCACAGTCGCCCAGGCCTCGTCGAGATGGATGCGCCAATCGATCCCGATGACATCGCCGCCCGCTTCCCGCATCTGAGGCAGCATCGCCGAAGTGCCGGTGCCGAAATGAATCATCGGCACTCCTTCCCGTTTCAGTCCCTCAAAAATCAATTGGACATGCGGCATCACATACTCGACATAGTCGCCGACCGAGAGGCAACCCACCCAACTGTCGAACAATTGAATCGCCTGCGCGCCGGCCTTGATCTGCCGCCGCAGATAGCCCGTGATGACCCGCGCAAACTTGTCCATGAGTTGGTGCCAGGCCTTCGGCTCGCTATACATCAACTGTTTGGTGAGGAGATAATTCCGCGAGCTTCCGCCCTCGATCGCATAACTGGCCAATGTGAACGGCGCGCCGGCAAATCCAATCAACGGCACTCTCCCATTCAGGGCGTGACGAGCCTGACGGATGGCTTCGGCCACATAGTCGAGCTCACCGCCGTCGATGACGTTGAGCCGTTCAATATCTGCTTGGTTTCGCACCGGATTGTGGATGACCGGTCCCTCGCCTGCCGCGAATTCCAGGCTGAGCCCCATCGGTTCAAGCGGCAACAGGATGTCGGCAAAGATAATGGCCGCATCGAGCGGAAAGCGATCGATCGGCTGGAGTGTGACCTGCGCCGCCAACTCTGGCGTCTTGCACAACTCAAGGATCGAGTGCTTCGCACGGAGCGCGCGATACTCTGCCATATATCGGCCTGCCTGGCGCATGAACCAGACCGGCGTACAATCGACCGGCTCACGCCGGCAGGCTTTAAGGAAGCGATCATTCATCATTTTGGCATTCTAGAGACGAGGAGGCGAGGGTGTCAATTCGCAATGGGGCGGACCCCGCTTCGTTAATTGTTATACGTTATTCTCCTTCGCCAAATACCCGGTAGCTTGCTACGGGGATGAAGGCGAGGAGAACCCTCCATAGCCTTGGCGAAGGAGGGTAGTGGCTTCGGAGAATTTCGCAAGATACCCCGCAGCTTCCGGCCTTCGCAGCCGAAGCGGCTGCTTCGGCGGAGTAGGCTGCTGCGGGGAGCTTCATTCGTGAATCGTCAGGGCTCTCACGTTTAACGTTGAACGATTAACGTTGAACAAACGGGCCGCATGCGGCTCAGGTTGACAGGGTGTGAATCTCTCCACTAAACTCGCAGCTTCCACTGGGAACACAGTCAACGCGATTGATGAGATATACAGGGAGGCCCGAATCCGGATGGCAAAGAAAACGACGAGTGAATCGGACGAAACCAGACTGAAAAAGAAGGTAGCCGCGAAACTGACTGGCCACAAGGATGCCAAAGTGGACGAGGCCCTTCGTTCGCTGAAGAAACGGCTGCGGCGGACACAACGGAAACGGCGTGCGTTAGCGTTGCGCAAGAAAAATTCTTCGAGCAAGAAAACGGCTGCTCCTGCCGCAAAGTAGTCTTTCTGTCTGCGCAGTCGACGGACCAATCAATTGTTAAGGTAATACGCATGGAACCATCACGACCGACAGAAGAAGACGCGACTCCCGCCGTTTCAGAGACGGTGACCGATGCATTGACCGATCAGGTGGCGGCGGAGTTTACAGGGGAGCCACAGGTATCGGCAGAGCTGAGAGCTAAACCGACTGAGCAGGTCGCCCTTGAAGAAGAGCAGGTCAAGGATGAGATCGAGATCCAGATCGACCTGCTCAAGGATCCTGATTGGGTGGTCCGCCGCGAGGCCGCTATTACTCTCGGTGAAATGGGTGATGAGCGTTGTGTGGAACCGCTGTGTCATGCGTTGCGCGACGGTGATTGGCAAGTTCGAGAAGTGGCGATCGAGGGGTTGGGGCAGATCGGTTCTCCCGCCGTTGAATTGCTGATCAAGTTGCTCCGCGATTGGGACGTCCGAAAGTATGCGCTTGCCGCATTAGGGAAGATTCGTGACGAGCGGGTGCTCGATCCGCTCATGCTGCAGTTGAAGAGCGACGAGTTCAAAGACGATGCGCTCAACGCGTTGGTCGAGCTGGGTGAACCGGCGTTGCCGCGATTGGTTACAGCGCTGAAAGATAGAGACGAAACGGTCCGGAAGCAAGCGGTGCTGGCCTTGGGGCGAATCAAAGATGCCAAGGCGATCGACCCTCTGATCGACATGCTCGCCGACAGCGATTGGTTTACCCGCTTGACGTCTGCGGCGGCGCTCGAAGCGATCGGCGATGACCGGGGCCGAGAAGCGATCAAGCCGTTGATGAAGGATCCGGACATGGTGGTACGGATGCGGATAGAACGGATCCTTGCGAAGTGGAAGAAACAACCAGCCAGCACGTAGAGGTTATTGGGTAACTATCAGGGGTTTAGGCTGAAGGCTTTTAGGCTGAAGGCCGGAGCTCCGAACACTTCAGCCTGAACCCCTTCAGCCTATCTACCTAAGCCGTTACGTTACTTATTCATCTGCCGATCGACCTCCCGCTGAATTTCATCGAGCCGTTTAATCGACACCGGTTTTCCCATCGACAATTCCAGCTGCACTTCTCGAAGCGTTCCAGTCAGCGCACGCAGGGCCAGGATTGTCTCATCTTGCTTTGCGCCCTTCGTGACATTGTCCAGCGTTTCGGCCGCTTCACCCAGTTGTTTGGCGGCCTCCCCCAGGTGTTTATCGAACAATTCCGATTTCGCCTGCACCACCCGTGACTTGCTTTCGATCAGTCCCTGTCGCCTGCGCAGGTCTCTCTCGATTCCCATCGTCGTGTCGATGATGTTTCGCGAGGTGTCTTTGAGGGAATGTTGGAGGTCTGAGACCGATTGCGGCAATGTGCCGACCGGACGTTGGCCAAAATAAAACCCGAGACCGAACGATACGGTAGCCAAGGCAAGAACGGCGACGAATTTCCACATTGTGGACGCAATCCTCTCAGCTAGCGAGATCTGGGAACCGTTGTGGAACGGCGTAGCTGTTGGAGCAGACTACCTGCGGCAGCTAAGCGAATGGAGAGATCCGAGTCTTGCAAGGTCTTTTTGAGCAACGGCATCACCGGTGCGCCGATCTTGCCGAGTGCTTTTGCCGCCAAGAGACGGGGTTGTGGTTGTTGGTCTTGCAGGAGCGTCTGTAGGATGGCCACCGCTTGCTTGTCGGAGGTGGCCGCCAGCGTATGGGCGGCCGCTGCTCGGATGGAAGGGTCCGGGTGCTTCGCTAATTCTGCGGCGAGCAAGATAGCCGATGTGTCGCCCAGTCGAAGCAAGCCCTCCACCGCGCTGGCCCGTACCTGCATACTGGCATCGCGCGTGAGAGCCCGTAGCAGCGGGCGATTGTCGTGAATTCCCAGCCGCCCAAGACTCGTGGCTGCAACCGCGCGCACGTGCGCGCTTTCGTCCCCTAGGGCGTGGGTGAGTGGCGCGACGCCTCCGGCTTGCCCATAGTCTCCCAATGCGCCGGCGGCGAACGCGCGAACCGATGGCTCAGGGTCGTACACGCCCTGGCTCAGGACCGAGAGACTGGAGGGGCGCTTCAGCCGCCCCAATGCTCCTAAGGCTGCCATGCGGACTTCGGGGTCCGGAAGCGTCACCGCTCCGGTGATGTCG
>JAABQN010000110.1 GCA_011391455.1 Nitrospiraceae bacterium | reverse complement strand
CTCACTAATGACCTTGTAGATCAGATTGACGCCCACGCTCATGTTGGGAGACAACACACAGGGGACTTGGCAGGCAAGCGATTTCAGCTCTTCAAGCTGAGAAACGGAAAATCCTGTCGTACCGATCACCATCGCTCTTTTGTGCTGCGCCGCCGTGCGTAAATGATGCAGAGTCGCTTCAGGGGCGGAAAAATCGACAACCACTTCGCCTCTATCAAGGAGCCCCGAGAGATTGTCGGTAATCGGGAGGCCTGCACGGCCGCAACCAGCCGTTTCTCCGGCATCATCACCCACAGCGTGATGGCCCTTCCCTTCGACCGCACCGGCCAACGTCAGCGTGGTCGAATCTTTGATAAGGGCGACCAGCCGACAGCCCATGCGACCGGCTGCCCCTGCGACAATAACGTTAATCATCCGAACCCTTACCCCTTACGCCTCACCCTCACGTTAAATGAGGCCTGCATCCTTTAAGACCCGCGTCAGTTGATCCTTTGTCTCCGTTGCCATGGCGCAAAGCGGTAGCCGCAGCTCCGGATCGATTTTTCCCATCATGCCCAGCGCGGTTTTCACCGGAATCGGGTTGGTCTCGTAAAAGAGTGCGGTGAAGAGCGGCGATAGTGCGAAATGAATCCGGCGAGCTTCGTCGATGCGTCCGCTCAAGAAGGCCTTGACCAATTGCGCCATCTCGGATGGAACGACATTCGATGTCACGCTAATGACCCCTTTCCCTCCGACTGCCATCATGGGCAACGTCAGGGCATCATCTCCGGCCAGAACGATCATTCGGTCGCCACATGTATGTGCGATCTCAGAGGCCTGCTGGACTGACCCACTCCCCTCCTTGATCCCGACAATGCTCTGTAATCCACAGAGTCTCGCAACCGTGGATGGCAACATGTTCACGCCGGTCCGTCCAGGGATGTTATACAGAACTTGCGGAAGATCCACTGACTCCGCAATCGCCTTGTAATGCCGGTACAGCCCCTCTTGCGTCGGCTTGTTGTAATAGGGCGTAATGATCAGTGCCCCGTCGGCCCCTGCCTGCTTGGCATGTTTCGTGAGGGACACTGCTTCTTCCGTGCTGTTGGAGCCGGTCCCGGCAATGACTGGGACACGCCGATTGACCACTTCGACGGTCAATTCAACCACGCGGTGGTGTTCCTGGTGCGAGAGGGTGGCGGATTCACCGGTGGTACCGCAGGGCACAATCCCGTTCGTCCCGTTGGCAATTTGCCATTCTATAAGGTCGCCGAAAGCCCGCTCGTCAACCTTGCCGTTCCTGAACGGGGTCACAATGGCGATCAATGCACCGGTAAACATGCTCGCTCCTTCGCCGTGGAATCCACTCTTCAATTGAGGAATGCCGGAATTGTTTCGCCCTTTATCAAGTCGTCGTACGTCTCTCTGGTCTTGATGACGTGGATCTCCCCGTCCTTGATCAAGACTTCCGGCACCCGAGGACGTGAATTATAATTCGAGGCCATCACAAATCCATAGGCCCCTGCACTCATCACCGCCAGCATATCCCCAGGATTGACCTCAGGCAGCGACCGGTCTTTCGCCAGAAAATCTCCGGACTCGCAGACCGGACCGACCACATCCACGTGATGCTTGGGCCGCTGTAACACCGCCTCTGACAAAGGACGAATCTCATGATAGGCCCCGTAGAGGCTTGGCCTGATCAGGTCATTCATCGCCGCATCGACGATAATAAACCGCTTCGCTTCGCCGTCCTTCCGATACAGAACCTTCGTTACGAGAATGCCGGCATTGCCGACAATGACACGGCCCGGCTCCATGATCAGGGTGACATTCAAATCCTTCAGCAGCGGCGATACGGCATCTGCAAGATCCTGCGGCAACGGTGGCGTTTCGTCCGAGTAGGTAATGCCAAGGCCGCCGCCGATGTTGACATAGCGGATGTTGATGCCCTGCGACTTCAAGGCTCCAACCAGCTTCACCACCTTCTTCACGGCCTCGACGAAGGGTGTGACTTCGGTCAACTGTGACCCGATATGCTTGTGGACCCCAACGACATCGATATTGGCGAGCGAGGAAGCCAGCGTGAACTCTTCGAGTGCCCGGTCAGCGGCAATCCCAAACTTACTCTTCTTGAGACCGGTCGAAATGTAGGGGTGCGTTTTCGGATCGATGTCGGGATTGATGCGGAGGGCGACTCTCGCCTTGGTTCCGACGGAGGCCGCCACCTCATTCAGTGCCTGCAATTCGGCCGAGGACTCGACGTTGAACATGAGGACGTCGGCCTTCAGAGCCTCACGAATCTCTTCCGCGCTCTTGCCGACGCCCGCAAAAACGATCTTTGAGGAAAGAACGCCCGCCTTGAGGGCCCGAAAGAGTTCCCCCCCTGACACAATATCCACCCCGCTCCCCTCCTTGGCCATAAGACGGAGGATCGCGATATTGGAATTGGCCTTCATGGCGAAGGCAATCACATGGGGGATACTCTTAAAGGCCCCATCATAGGCCCGATAATGACGGACGAGGGTCGCGTAGCTGTAGACGTAACACGGCGTGCCGACTTCCTTAGCGATCCGGCTGACCGGCACCTGCTCGCAATAAAGTTCGCCGTGTCGATACTCAAAGTTATGCATCCTGCAAATCTTCGTTGAGATGCTCGATGCCTGCAAGCGGGAAGCCTTGCAATGACGCCTCGAACGCATCCTTGAACTTACGATAGCGGACCTTCACATTCGGAATGGCTACCTTCATTGCGTCTGAATCCACCAACGCTTTGAGGGCGTCTGGCGTCGCCAGCTTGAGGTGTTCGAAGTTGACGATGATGTCCATGCGTGCCTGACTGGCCGCTTCCTTGATTCGCTTGATCAATTCCAAGGCATTCAGACGATCGAGGGTACCCTCAAGATCCACGAACAGCGCGGCGAACTTGTCATGCCGCTTGGCCTTGATGTGGAATATCAGCTGTTGTGCCGAGAGCGCGTTCGGATCTAAGGCCTGCTTCAGTGCATGCAACGCGCTAGGAATCAATTGCTCCTTGTCGAACACCGGGAGCTTCGCTTGGAGATTCTTCAACACCCCCGCGAGCGGCGATAGGGACGCTTTAGGGCAGGTTCGCTTGACCAACTTCCGGAACTCCCGATTCATCTCCAATCGCGGAATGAGCCGTTGACTCGTGCCCGACAACCGCTTCCAGATTGAAGGGATCGAATAGAATTCATGATTGGCCCAGTGGAAACCATCTTGTAGTTGCTCGACCGTCATCCGGCTCGGCTGGTACACCACATGCTTGCCATCGTACTTCGACCAGTCCCTATCGAAGATACGACCGGCCTTCTCGTAGCGGTCGAACAGCGTCGTACCTGGAAGAGGCGTTAGCACGTTGAAGTACGCTAATTCCACCTGGTTCTTCGTCAAGAAGTCGACGGCCCGTTCGAACACGGTCACATCGTCGCTGTCGAACCCGAATACGATCCCGGGATTCACCATGATCCCGTAATCGTGGAACATCTTGATCTCATTGGAGAACTTCAGGACTCGGTTAAACGGCTTGTTCGTTTCGTCCAACGCGTCCTCATCAAGCGATTCCATCCCGACAAAGACCGACACGCAACCGCTCTCGGCCGCAAGCTTGACCATCTCTTCGTCGTCGGCCAAGAACATCGTGGACTGGCAGCCCCATTTAATCTTAAGTGGTTTCAGCGCGGCCCAGAGCTCACGACAATAGGCCCGGTTGCTGTTGTGCAAGTCATCGACAAACGCGACAATGCTGCCGTCCTCAATCCCCACCCGAATCCGTAGCGCAGTGACGAAAGCGTCCCACATCGGCTCGTCGCGCAAACGCTCGACCAATTCATTGCGAATCCATCGCTGAACATTTCGAAGCTCCGTGACCACTTCCTTCACCGGCCGACGCCGCGTAGTTTTTCCGTTAAACGGAGACACACTGCAGAACTCGCAGTCGAAATGGCATCCTCTGGTCGTGAAACTGCACTGCCTCGTCATGTAGGAGTCCGGGCTCAGCAGTTCGACACGGGGACTCTTGTAATTCTCCAGAGAGGGAAACGATGTCATCTTATACATGCGCTGCATGTTCCCCGCCTCATAGTCCGCGACTAACTGCGGCCAGAGATCCTCGGCTTCTCCACAGACGATCGCGTCGGCATATCGAAGGGCTTCGTCAGGGCAATAGGTGGGATGGACGCCCCCCATGACGATTGTCTTGCCTCGTTTGCGAAACTCCGTTGCAATCTCGTAGGCGCGAGGGGCATAGGTAGTCATGATGGAGAGGCCGACCATGTCACATGGAAAGTCGAAATCGATATCTTGAACCGCTTCATCGATCAGACTGACTTCCCAATTCGCCGGTGTATAGGCAGCGATCACCGGCAAGCTCAGCTTGGGAAACCATACCGCGCGCCGCTCCGAAGCTGTCAACCGATAGGGGTTATTGCGCGGGTAGGGATCGACCAGCAACAGCCGCTTGCCCGGTGCATGCTTGATCGTTGCCGCCTGCCCGACGAGCTGATTCTGCCGTACCGGTTGAATAAGATCCATGAAGTGGTCCTCCTGACCTCTACCCGGCTATCCAGCCGGGGCTATCAATACGTTCATTGAAATGCTTTCAACTATTCCTGTTGTCTTACGCCAACTTTTTCCTGAACGGACTAAAGTTCTGCTGCTGCAGCCTCAATGCTGCGGAACCCCGGCCCAGCCTCGCACAGCAACTGCCAGCAGTACAGTATAGCGTTATCCGGCTATGCAGGTCCAGCAAAGGGGGCTAAAATTTTACCTGGTTCCCACCGGTTGTAACGGAGGCAGATTGACATCCTGTCCCTGTAACAGTGGGTCCGGCTGTGACTCGGCAGATTCGGCTGCCGCCGCTGCGCCACGCCGTTTCTCCTCGATCGCCTCCAACGCTTTTTGCCGCTCAATGGTCGAATTTACACCGACACTTTCAGGAGGAATCAGCGGCCCCACGGCTCCGCAGGCCGCCAACAATCCCATCATCATGCCCGTCACAATAGACATCGTGCCCGGCATCCACGCCTTCACGAGAACATCCGCTCAAGTTCCTTGATCCGCCGCTCCACACTCGTTCTGGCGGTTCCACCGACCTGAGACTTCCGGTCGATTGCGGCAGTGACTGTCAATCGAGCGAGCAGACCCTTTTCAATTCGCTCAGAGAATGCCCGCAGCTCATTGAGCGAAAAGGCCGTGAACTCACGGCCTTGATCCAGTGAGGCCCGCACCAGTCGGCCCGTGATCGCATGCGCTTCACGAAACGGTACGCCTCTGGCCACAAGATAATCTGCAACTTCCGTCGCTAACATTCCACCACCCTGAACCGCCCGCTTGAGGACGTCCCGGTTCACGGTGAGTCGGCGCATCAGTTCGGTCAAGACTTTTACTGAGGCGGCAACGGTATCGAGGGCGTCGAAGAGCGCCGGCTTGTCCTCTTGGAGGTCTCGATTATAACTCAAGGGCAGAGCCTTAAGGGTCGTCAACAGATTGACCAAATGACCATAGACCCGTCCCGTCTTGCCCCGCACCAGTTCGGGCACATCGGGATTCTTCTTCTGCGGCATCATACTGCTGCCGGTACAAAAGGTATCGGGAAGCCCGACAAATTTGAACTCCTGGGACGACCAGAGGATCAATTCCTCACTGAGCCGGGACAGGTGCATCATCGTGATCGACAACGCCGAAGCTATCTCGATCACAAAATCCCGATCGGACACGGCATCGAGGCTGTTTTGCGTCACGGAGGGGAAACCCAATAGCTCTGCGGTGAACCGACGATCGACCGGGTAGTTGGTCCCCGCGAGCGCACCGGACCCCAATGGCATGACATTCATGCGCACCGATCCATCGCGAAGTCGCCCCTTGTCCCGCTCGATCATTTCCACATAGGCCAGGAGATGATGAGCGAACAGCACCGGCTGGGCACGCTGTAAATGCGTATAGCCCGGCATGGCGACCGTTAGATTCGCCTTTCCCTTCGCCACCAGCACCCGCTGAAAATCTTCCAGGTTGACCACGAGCCGGCTGAGTTCATCACGCAAGTAAAGCCGAATATCCAACGCAACCTGGTCGTTCCGGCTTCGGCCCGTGTGTAACTTGCCGCCGAGGGGGCCGATCAATTCTGTCAGCCGGCGCTCGATCGCCATATGAATGTCTTCATCTTGAGGGGTGAAACGAAAACGGCCCCGATCAAATTCCATCTTCACCGACTCCAGACCCTGCACGATCGTCCTGGTTTCAGAGGCGGTCAACACGCGGGCCTTTCCCAACGTCTTGCAATGGGCGATACTGCCCTGGATATCATGGGCGTAAAGCCGACGATCGACCGCCACCGAAACAGTGAAGGATTCCACCAGCCGGTTCGTCTTGTGTTTGAACCGCCCACCCCAGGCTTTTCCGCCTTCCAACACGGCAGGGCTGCGGCCCGTCGCTCGTCCCATCAGGAGGAGCCCTTCTTTCTCTGAGCTCTGATTTTCAGCCGCAACGCGTTCAACCGTATAAAACCCTCGGCATCTTTCTGATTATAAACTTCGTCCTCTTCAAACGTGGCAATATCGAGACGATAGAGCGAATGCTTCGACTTGCGTCCGGCCAACGTGCAACTCCCCTTATAGAGTTTCACCCTCGCTGTACCGGTCACATCCTGCTGCGCCATATCGATCGAGGCCTGGATCATTTCCCGTTCCGGACTGAACCAATAGCCGTTGTAAATTAGCTCGGCGAAGCGCGGGATCAAACTGTCCCTGAAATGCAGCACCTCGCGATCCATCGTCAACGACTCCAATCCGCGATGCGCCACATGGAGGATCGTTCCGCCCGGCGTTTCATAGACCCCGCGCGATTTCATTCCAACGTAGCGATTCTCCACCAGATCGACACGCCCGATCCCATGCGCGCCCCCCAGCTTATTGAGATGCGCCAAC
>JAABQN010000109.1 GCA_011391455.1 Nitrospiraceae bacterium | reverse complement strand
GGTTTTGTGAAGGAAGATACCAGTCGCGGAACGAATGCACTACTCAAAGAGGGAGCGGCTTTAATTGAACGCGCGCAGGATGTGATCGACGTAATTCTTCCGCAGCTGGAGCCGGGGTTGCGTCTGCGCCTACAGCCTTCTCACGAGAAAAGTGAACAACGCGATCATTTGGGCGGAGAGGAACAGCGAGTATATGATGCGCTGTCGTACGACCCTCGCACAGTGGACGACGTGGTTGTCTCCACCGGGCTGCCGGTGTCCGTCGTGATGGCTTCGCTCTTGTCCCTGGAGCTTCGACGGCGAGTCAAGCAACTGCCGGGGCAACGCTACATCCAGAAATAATCGTCGAACAGTTGCACGGATTTGTATTATTTGATACGGATGAGTGTGCAATTCTCATAGCAACCGGAGTTTTCATGGCTAAGGCGCTCATTATTGTCGAGTCCCCGACGAAAGCACGCACCATTACCAAGTATCTGGGACGTGGGTATACCGTTATGGCCTCGGTCGGCCATATTAAGGATCTTCCCACCAGCAAGCTCGGCGTTGACCTGGAGCATGACTTCGAGCCGCAGTACGTGACGATCAAAGGGAAATCCAAGGTCTTGGCGGAGATTAAGAAGAAGGCGGAAGAGGCGGACAAGGTGTTCCTCGCGTCGGACCCTGACCGGGAAGGCGAAGCCATCGCGTGGCATCTCGAACAGGAATTACTAGGCAAATCAAAATCCAAGTCCAAGAAAAAGACTGAGGGCAAGGTCTTTCGGGTACTCTTCAACGAAATCACGGAATCGGCCATCAAGCGCGCGCTGCAGTCGCCTGGGCAAGTCGATATGAAGTTGGTCAATGCGCAGCAGGCCCGCCGGGTGCTTGACCGGATTGTGGGTTATCAAGGCAGCCAGCTGCTCTGGACCAAGGTGCGCCGCGGGTTGAGCATGGGCCGCGTCCAGTCTGTGGCGATGCGTCTGATTTGCGAACGTGAACAGGAACGTGAAGCGTTTCGCGCAGAAGAGTATTGGTCGGTAGCCGTGATGCTATCGGGAGCCAACCCCCCTCCGTTTGAAGCCAAGCTGCACAGCATCAATGGGCAGGATGCGTCGATTGAGACAGAGACCGATGCCCAGCGTATCGTCTCGGCTATTCAAGGGAAAGAGTTTGTCGTTGACTCGATTGAACGAAAAGAAAAGAAACGGAATCCTGTCGCGCCATTTATTACCAGCCGGCTTCAACAGGAAGCTGCGCGCAAGCTGCATTTCTCATCGAAGAAAACGATGACCCTGGCGCAAAAACTGTACGAAGGGATCGAAATCGGGGCGGAGGGCCAGACCGGTCTCATTACCTACATGAGAACCGATTCCCCGCGTATTTCGAACGAGGCGATGGCAGAAGCGCGTCAGGTGATCCAGGAACGGTTTGGCGCAGAATACTTGCCAGCCACGCCGAATGTGTACAAGACGCAGAAGGCGGCACAAGAAGCGCACGAAGCGATTCGTCCCACGGCGGCGGCGCGCGACCCTGAGTCGGTCAGGCAATACTTAGAGCCGGATGTCTATAAGCTCTACCAGTTGATCTGGAACCGGTTTATCGCATCGCAGATGGTCCCTGCGATCCTCGACGTCACGCGAGTGGAGTCGAGCCCCGTCAAGACGAGTGAGAAGTTTGTGTTCCGCTCAACCGGCACGGTCGTGAAGTTTCCAGGCCATACGATCGTATATATGGAGGGGAGCGACAAGGAACTCTTTGCGCAGAAGCAAAAGAGCGAGCAGGAGGTCGAGGACGAGGCCGAGCGTCAGTTGCCGTTGCTTAGCGAGGGAGAGCGGCTTCGGCTGGTATCGCAAGAGGGGCAGACGATCCCAGGTGTGCTGTCGAAACAACATTTCACGCAACCTCCGCCTCGGTACAACGAAGCCTTGCTGATCAAGGAATTGGAAGAAAAAGGCATCGGCCGGCCATCGACTTATGCGAGCATCATTTCGACGATTCAAGATCGAAAATATGCCGAGAAAACGGACGGGCGGTTTGCTCCCACCGAAACAGGGCGAACCGTGAACGATTTTCTGATGAAAGGATTCCCTGACCTGATCAACGTCGATTTCACCTCACATATGGAACTGGAGTTAGACGAAATCGAAGAAGGCAACAAGCCGTGGGTGACGGCGGTGCGGGAGTTTTACGGAACTTTCGTGATGGATCTGGAGAAGGCGAAGACGATTCCTGGTCCCAAGGACACGGTGGAACCGCCAACGGATATTCCCTGCGAGAAGTGCGGCCGAATGATGGAGATTAAATGGGGGCGCAACGGTAAGTTTCTGGCTTGCCCAGCATACAAGGATAAACCTCCCTGCAAGAACACGCAGAATTTCGAGAAGCTTGAGGATGGCACCATTAAAATTGTTCCGAAGATTGAGCTGACGACGGATGAGAAGTGCGAGAAGTGCAGCAGTCCGATGGTGGTAAAGACCGGGCGGTTTGGAAAATTCATTGCCTGCTCCGCCTATCCGGAGTGCAAGACCACCAAGCCACTCTCGCTGGGTGTGAAGTGCCCCCAGCCAGGCTGTGGCGGTGACCTGGTCCAGAAGCGCACGAGAAAAGGCCGTTCGTTCTTTGCCTGTAGTAAGTATCCGGCGTGCGAATATGCCTTGTGGGATCGCCCTATCAACAAGACTTGCCCGACATGCAGCGCCCCGTTTCTCATCGAGAAAGTGAGCAAACAGGTTGGCCGCAGTGTCCAATGCCGTAGCGAAGAGTGTGGCTACCGCGAGGCAGGCTAAACCGATTCTTCTCCCTTCCATTCCTTCCATCTACTCCCGTCCTATCAACTCAAACGACTGCAAGACACATTCTTCGAAGCCTGCGTTTCGTTTTCTGCGAGATTGAGAACCAGTGTCGCCACTGATGAAAATCAAACTCAAGAACACCCGACCGGTCAAGTTGACGGAGCACTCAGACATGTTGATAATGACTCCAGATGAAGCCATATGGCGGTCAAAAGTTTCTTAACCCAAAGCACTTCAGCGGGCCTATTCAAATTGAGAAAGGGGGAAAATCATGAAAGCAAAAGAGGGGGTCGTCAACGTCCTCAATAAGATCTTGACCGCAGATCTGACAGCGATCAACCAGTACTTTGTCCATGCCAAGATGTGTGAGAACTGGGGCTATGAGCGGCTTCATCACAAAGTGAGAGAGCGGAGTATCGCTGAGATGAAAGATGCCGATGAGCTCATCGGCCATATTCTCTATCTTGAGGGTGTGCCGAACGTGCAACGCATGAATACTGTGCAGGTGGGAGAAACTGTTCCTGAGCAGTTGAAGCTGGACTTAAAAGCCGAACAAGAAATGCTCAACTTGCTGAGCGATGGCGTTGTGCATTGTACAAAGGTGACCGACTTCACCACGCGGCACATGTTTGAGGATATGGCCAAAGACGTGGACCAGCATATTGATTGGATCGAAACGCAATTAGAAACGATCAAACAAGTGGGATTGGAGAATTACCTGGCTGAACAGATTAAGAAAGAGGGGGCGTAAGCTCCCGTCGACTCTGAGCCGCACGTGACAGGCTGAGGTCGAGGTTGAGCGAAGATTAGACTCCTTTCCCCACAGCTTTGACCTCAGCCATAACCTTCCGGAAAGCTGGCGGTCTTTTTAGCATCCTGCCAGCTCATTCCTTTTCCCCATGCTTCCCTGCCATCAAAGGCTGGTTCAAGATCCACATCTCATAGAGAGGGATGACCATCATGATGAGAAAACCCACAGTCATGAGGGTATCGCCCGTGAGCATGGTCAAGACGAATATGGGCGAGATGTAGCTGATGAGCCAAGGAGAGACCAGATCCAAGATCACTCCGCCGAACGAGACCCAGGTCGTGATGATTTTCAGTTTGTTGCCGACGCTGGTGAGGTAGAGTACATGGACGAGAATCATGAACACGACCGGCATCGTGAAGAGGTGAAAGTGGGTGATTTCTGCCAGCTCTCTGAACGACATCGGTTCGCCGAAGGTGGCATCCGATCCCCGGTAGTGGCTGGCGATTCCTTGTGGCGACAGCCCTGTCATGCTGTGGGCCCAGAAAAAAGAAAAGGTAAAGCCGGCCAGCATCAAGAGGAGAAAGAAGGTATAGACCAGCCGGATGTGCCGGTCGGTGTCGCGGAGACGGAAGCGGGTGTTGAAGTTGCGCATGAGTGAGGAGTTGGCTGCCCCTGTTAGTTTCCGAAGATGGAGCCGAGGATCCCTTGTTCAGATTTCTTTGCGGCCACCGTATCGCTGCCGAGCCCTGCCGGTTTCAAATAGAATTCATCGACAAGGACGAGCACGCGTTTGACGCCGGCGCTGATTGAACGAACCGACATCGTGGCGCCGCTGATGTTGATGATGTCTTTATTAATGCGAATGGGGTCGGACACCGTTTTGCCTTCATACTGCGCGTTGAACCGTTTTTTTCCGACGTCGCTGCCCCTGGACTCTCGAAACACTAACAATTCCACATCCGTGCAGGCGCCTCTGCTATCGACCCCGACCATGTAGGTCATGTGTTTGTGTTTACCGATCGTGTTGTGGACCATGGCGTAGCCGTCGATCTTGCCGCCAGTTTCACCGATATGCACGTCAAACGATTCTTCCGGGAATTTCCAGCCAATGCGCTGTTCGATCGCATCTTTCCTCTCCTGGCTCAATCGAATAACGGCTTTGCGGATTCGTTCAGACTTGGGAAACATGATCTTGACCGCCTCTTCCTCGGTCATGAAGACTTCCGCGTGGGCCGTCTCTTCTTCAGTGAGATAGCGTTTGAGGTCGTTATCCCAGATGCGCTCGGCGGCGAATGCGCCAGTGGCCGATACAAGTCCGAGTAATATCAGAAGAGAAGTGAGTCTTACGTGAGCGAACACCCGTGCTCCTTCAATTTGCTGTCGAGGCGGCTTTGGACATCGTGCAGCACTTCCTCTGAAGGGTCTGTCGAGGCCCAGCCAAAGAGGCGTGAGCCGCCCCTAAAAACCCACCGTTGCCGCTCTTCGACAAAACTAATCTTGGTCACATCGTCGAGCCGTTTCACTGTGAGGGTAATACGGGACCGGTCTTTGCTTTCCGCCATATCACGTTGAAGAATGCCAAAGGCTCGGCCTTGCATCGGGATTTCCAACCAGCCGGTGACAATCAGGCCGGCATCTTTATCTTTCGTGTCGATCGCGCGATCTTTCACTGCCTGAAGGGCGGCCTCCCAGGCGTGGTCGTAACTGCATACGGCAAACCGTTCCTGCATGCCGCCCATGAAAGTGCAGGCCGACAAAATCCCGGCCATTATAAGGAGGCTGAACTGGGTAATATACATGAGAAAATGCCCAATCCTTGTCTGGTGCTCCCCACCAGAATGGTGAGGAGCACCAACGACGCCTAGAAGTATGTTGCCATTTGAACCAAGAAACCATTTCCATTGAGCGGGCTGTTTGCGACGCCTAGGTCTCCGCCATGTACCAGACCATTGGCATTATTTTGGGTATTAAACTGCCAGTCGAATTTGAATACAGTATCTTCTATCGGCCTAAAGTTCAGACCGAGCGTCAGCCGGTCTAACTCACGCCGGTTTCCCGCAGCAAGGATTTTGGTACGGTCATCGGTATCGGTATCCACCTGCTCCCAGCGTACCACCGCGGTGAAGGTCGAGGCATGGGTGAAGTGGCTGGGCGCCCACTTTTTCAGGAACTCCGGCATAAAATGGTAGTTTCCCTGGATGTAATAGCCTTGCATCCCGGCGGGCCCCGTTCCGTTGTTGCTGATTCTTGACCAGGCAGACTCGCCGATTATTTCGAATGGGCCTCGCTGCAGAGTCCAGTCGAGTGCGAATATGCTGATGCGTCCGGTCCCGACCGTCGCCGTTGACGGTTTGTAGGTACCATGATAACCGGACCCCGCGACTTCAATACCCAGTATCGGGCTGAAGGCGAGGCGTCCGACAACGGCCTTGTTATCGTCACGGTCTCGGGAGACGCTCCCGCGCGCGCTTCGCACTCCCAAGTCGGTGATGGTGCCTGTAGTCCCGTTCATGCCGTTGACCGCATAAACCTCATAGTCCAGCTTGGACCGGGAGGAGGGATAGAGGCTGCCGTAGATGCCGGCTCCTGCTTCAAACCAAGTGCTGGGGATGATAATCCTGGATACCATCGGTCGATCGACGAGGTCGTTCAACGGTGAATCGTGTAGCAAGTTGAACTTGCCGACTGGCATCAGGAGGAGACCGGCACGTGTGTTGATGGCCTCGTTGACTAGATAGTCTAATTGCGCAAACTCAATCTGAATGGAGCCGTCGGAGTTCACAGTCGTGCTTTGTCCAATCGGTGCATTCGGTCCACCTCGTTCGATCTCGATTTCTGTTGCGAACTTGATATGGTCGGTGATGTCTGCATAAATAAATGGAACCAAACGCTGTTGGCCAAATGAGTGACGGCTGGGGTTGTCCAGATTTTGGCGAGAGAGATTGTTGTACATCACGTCGACATAACCGCCGACGATGGCCTTCGGCGCGCTCAAAAATGGCTTAGCGTAGATCAGTTTTCCTGACCCTGTCGACCCGAACCCTAGGGGGATCGCTTCCTCTCCTTTTCGCTCGGCTCTGATGTCGGTCATAGGTCCAATTGGAGTGGGTATCTGTGTTGCGGACGGAGGAGCGCCTTCTTTGCGCTCCATAGCTCTTTCGCCCTTTTCGTGTTCCCGTATTTTCTTATCCACTGCCTCGTCGACTAACTTCTGAATGTCCTCCGGGGTCATGTTCTCAGCCCAAACCGAAGTAAACGGTAAAGCTGCAATCACGAGAGCCCCGAGGATTGACCTGATCTTCATCGGTATCCTCCGCGGTGAGTGAGATGGTTGAGGTCTGCCTCGGGACTCATAGGTCGCTGGTCTTCTTGAAAAATTGAATCGCCCTGGCTAAGGAACTGACTGTCGAAGTTTCGAGT
>JAABQN010000012.1 GCA_011391455.1 Nitrospiraceae bacterium | reverse complement strand
CGACGCTCTTCCGATCTCCACTATTCGATAGGACTTGCCCTCGCTCATTTCGGATGAGGGATGATGGAGAGGAGGAGGTAGGTCTCTCCGTCGATCTGAAAGTAGAACCGATACCCGTCATCCACCCGCGCTTGCCAGATGTCGTTCGCCTCATCGTACTTCTTGGCCCGAAGCGATGGATGTCGAAGGTTGGAAAGCAGGAAGGCCAACTGCTTGTCGAACTTCGCCTGCCGGTCTTCGGAGAGCTTCTGATATTGCCTGCGAAAGCGGAGGGTGAAGGACGCTGTCATGCCGTCCGGCGTCGGAGGGCACGAACAGTCGCCTGGGCGGTGGGGAACGGACCTTTGACACGGCCGCGTTTGACCTCGTTGAGCGCCAACGCCAACTCGCGATCAATCATACGCTTCGGAACCAAAGTAATCGTTCTCCCTTCGACCTTTGCCTCGAAGAGATCTCCCACCGCAACGCGCGCTTGAGCGCGAATCTGCGGCGGAAGGGTCACTTGGTAGTGAGATTTTACTATGACAACGGCCACAATGTCTCCCTCACAAGCCTGGAGCCAGTTCTACTATAGGTCTACAAGACTGAGGCTGTCAACGAAGGTTGGGCAGTTGAGCACGCTGACCGCCTTGAACATCCTGAAAATTATCGGCTTTGCCATTAGCTCTTCGCTCACACCAGCTATTCGTGATACCGCACAAGTCAATGGGATGCCAGGGAGGGGCTAGAATTGACAGGTCGTAGTATAGCTACATGAACTTGCGGCGCTTGAAGGCTTTGATATCTTCTGCCGTCAGTTCAAACCACTCACCATTACCACGCTTGGCCTCGAAACGTTTGTGCCAATAGGCCTCGATACCCGTAGGATCGTCCGTCTTTATGACGTGGACGGTATTTGCTTTCTCTGGGAGCTGAATCGCCAACTCGCGCTCTCGGCGCCCGACTGCATTGGTTTTTCCGATCTTGTGATGACGTCCATATTTTATCAGGTACACGTAGCCAAGTATTTCCTGAGTACGAGACTCCTTCTCCTTTGCTCTTGGTCGTGAGTTAGCCTTTATAGATTGCTCGCAAGCCTCTATCACGTCCTCATAACCATTCCGCCCCTCGCAGTATTCAACAATCGCTGCTGTGAGCTGACTTTTACCTCCGAAGCGCTTGCGAAATACCACCGCATGAGGAAATTCAGGGTCGTTCTTTTTTTCAGCGAGCACTTCCCCCTCGACAGGAAACCGTAATTTGTTTCCTTGTTTATTTTTCCGGATGAGGCCGATGAACTTTTCTATGAGGAACTCTCTTGCGAAGGCTCCCTGAAATTTATTACGAGCAAAACCTGTTTCTTCCTGCGCATCTCCCCACCGAACCCAGTGATCTGGGTACCAGTCATATTTGGTAATGCCACTTTCCTTTTCGAATTGCTTCTCGCCTGGAGGCTTACCGCCGTTGGCTTTGGCTATACGGCGAATCTCACCAAGAATGTGCTGCTTGTCCATCGCCATCACTGCTACCTAATTCTCTCAGAGAAGCCGCCGAAATGGTTTGGTTGTGCGCCGCTCGTACTGGACCCTAGCGAGAAGCCAGCAGCATGTCAACGGCTTCATAGCTTGACGGGTGCAACCTCTTTTTCCACAACGGTTCGTGGCGAAATCGCAAAGCCGCGTCGCGAGACCGACGCGCGGAGGCGCGCAGGACCGAGGCGTACTGGAGAAGTACGTTGAGGGACTAAGAGACGAGCCCGTCGGCCTGGCCACGTTCGGCAGTGGCCAGGCTTGTCGTAGCAGCGGATCTGCGATTGCAGCAGAACCGTCATGCGCTCTTGAAGCGGGTCACCTTCGCAAATAAAATTGCAGCGAAGGGGAGGGCGAGTCCCAGGAGCAATTGCGCGATGAGGAGCGAGCCGAGCTGGCTATAGTCGGCAGGCGTTTGGATAACGCCCGCGGCCTGGTCACGGACTTCCCGGCTGACCACATAGATGTCATTCATGTATTTGGTGCCGAGCTGGCTCAACGACAAGGCCAGATTCGTAAATGATGCCATCACGGCAAAAAAGGTGGCTTTCAAGTTCGCAGGCGCTGAGTTCGCAATCCAAGCCAGCATCGGAATCATCGAGATCTGACCGAGCGGTGACTCCAGCGCCGTATCGATCAGCGCAATGAATCGTGCATCGACCACCCCACCTGTGATTCTCGCTGTCCATTCGTGCAAGCCGTAGAACATGCTCACGATCGGAAGGGTCAGAATGGTTCCGATCACCGTCAGAAACCCCACGACATAGGCGATGGACCGCTCGGCCATAAAGCGGCGAAACACGAACATGCCTGCCAAGGTTAACGTGCTGCCTATGAGCGAGAGGATCGAGAGAAACTGCTGATCGAACTTCAGCTGATCGATCATCCACCAGGTCGTCCCTGGCCCAGTCCCTGGGATGGCCCGGAAGATGAAGACCACAACCGCTGTTCCGACCAGGGTGAATCGCTTGTCCGGCTCCAGTTCTCGCACCAGCCGGGCCATCAAGAACAAAACGATGGCCATCGAGCCGACAAAGACAATTTCTTCGCTGTACGAGAAACCGCCGAATCCGACCGTGAGTGTAAACTATACAAAGACGAGGCTCCCACCAAGAATCCACCAATTGGGCTTAGTCGGCTCAGGTGTGTCATCACGGACATTCACTAATTGCTCTGCGTGATCCGTAGAGAAGCCTTGCCGGAGAAGTGTATTTTTTTGTTGCCGCCTCAAAACCCAAGCCATACCGACACCGAGCACTGAGACGAAAGGAATGACGAGCGCCATCAGATAGACCTGCTTGTAGAGCCGAACGATCTCTGCCTGCGGAAGCCCTTCGACCCCTGTAAAGACATACACGTTGATCATCGCCACCAAGATCCCGCCACCGACGATGGCTACGCGCCCGAGTGTCTGCATGGTGGTGTGCATGAGCTTGAATGTCGCCTGGTCGAACGGCTGCCCCCGTTCATCCACCCGTGGTACGGCATCGACCGTCATCGCATCCGCGACCGCATCTTGCACCACGTAGCCGATCGGCCCAAGCAACGTGCTGACCACAAACCAGACTTCAGCCGGCAGGATAGCGGTCATCGCTTCCCGATTCCCGATCAATGCTGCCATGATCCCGAGGCTGGCGGCCAGCAACCCACCTCCGAGGCCCACAAGCCAACCTTTCCAACGCCACAAAAGATCAACAAGATGTCCGATCGGCATCTTGAGTGCCCAGGGAATGCCGGCCCAAAATCCCAGTGCCGCGAGGAAGGAGGCGGAGAGGCCGAGGTAGTCTTTAACGAAGAAGGTCCCGACGATGCCGGTAAGGCCGGAGATGCCGTAGGCCATGTAGACCATGAGCGGCGGCAGATAGGAGAGCCGCATATCACGGCCGAGGGAAAGAATGTTGTGGTCGATCCACCGGACGAAATGAGTGAACATCCCTACGCCCTGGTGCCCTTACGACGTTCGACCAGCGCCTGCAACTGTAGGCGCATCTCGTTGGCCGACAAGCGAGTCCGGTCCCCATGTCCGGCCAGCACCCATTCGAAGGGGCAGTCGAGGAGTTTCTGGATGGAATCCATCAGTACATGCTTCCTCCACACCAGCTGGCTTGGCGCACTAAGCCTCTTCTGTACTGAGTCCCACCAGAGATGATCACCCGTGAAGAGGAAGCGGTTCTTGTAGAGCAAGGCCATGCTGCCTGCCGTATGGCCCGGAACAGGAATGATCCGAAACTGCGGCATGACTTGTAGGCTTTCAGCCTCTTCGATGATCCATTCCGCATCCGGAGCCGCTTCGATGTCCGCCCGATGAATTATCCGTTTCGCGCCGAAGTGTGCGGCATACTTCTCTGCATCGGCCACATCGTCTTTATGCGTGAGGAAGATATATGCGATGCCGCCCTTGTGTTCAAAGACCTCGACGAGATGTTTGAGATAGCGCGGTGAATCGACGAGCCAGTTGCCGTCAGGATGTTCGATGAAGAAGCTATTTGCGCCGAACGACTTCTCTGAATTGAAACCGCAGTACGACACCTCGTCTTCAAGTTGGAGCGGGAAGCTCGCCATGGCTTCCTGCATCCGTAACTTATCGCTGTGCTCGGCACCGATCGAGCCGACCGGGCAGGCGAGGAGCGCTTGATAGGCACGATGAGAGTGCCCCTTATCAGTCGGCTGTCTGGTAACCGCTGAAAAATTACCGACTTCCTCGAAACTTGCTGGCGCCAACTGCCGACAGGTGTCGCAGTTGATGCAGGTTGCATCGACAAAAAAATTTCCTGCGACGTTGGAGTCGAGTCGTTTATTCTCATCGGCCATGGCACAACCCCTATGTCGAACCTACAGGATGCGGAAAAACTCAGTCTGGACTCGCAGGATGCTCAAAAAGGCGACTTTCTCACCCGCCCAACCCTGGCGCGTCGAGACGCGCCTTTTCCCAAGCGCGGCCGCAGCGAGCGACTAAAGATGATCCCTCCAAGCTCGCTCGTTATCTTCTTTCAAGGGGTGGCCTGGCTTGGTCCCCAACTGCGCACGTCGAACGACCACTGCTTCATCGTGGGGGTTCCGTGAGCACGGGGGACCAACCAGGCTACCCCTTCCCCCTGCTGGCGGGCTTTTTCAGCATCCTGCTTCCTTCGCTCGATCGGCTGCCCGCCAAAGATACCACGCTGCGGCGGTGCGGTAGGGTTTCCAGCGCTCCCCGAATCGCAGCACTTCTCCCGGTTTCGGCATCGAACGCTTGCCATAGGCGATGCGGAATCCGTTGCGCACGCCAAAGTCATCGACCGGCAAGACATCCGGCCGCCCCAGTTGGAAAATCAGCAACATTTCGACTGTCCAACGGCCAATCCCACGAACCGCTATGAGCCGCTCGATGATTGCCTCGTCGTCGAGCTTCCGAACGATGGCGCCTGTCGGCACAGTGCCGTCAAGCGTCTTCGCAGCCAGATCACGGAGCGCCGCAACCTTGGCTTGTGAAAAGCCTGCGCCACGGATCGCCTGCTCGTTCATTGCGAGCAGATCGTCCGGTTGAGGAAACCGCTTTGTCGGAAACAGGGCCACGAACCGGCGCAAGATACTCTCCGCCGCTTTCTCGTGAAGTTGTTGGTAGGCAATCGCCCGTGCCAGCGATTCAAACGGTGACCGCTTCGATCGAGGAGTCAAGGTGAAGGGACCCACCTCACGAATTAATCGCTTCATGACCGGATCTGTCTTGGACAGATGCCTGATTTCCGGTGCCTGGTGGCTCATCCGGAGCTCTCGTTCTTACTCTTGGCCGGCATTATTCATAGCCGTTTCTGCCGCAATCGTGAATGTTCAGGCGCGAGGCACGGGGCAAGAGGCTAGGGGTACCAGAAGGAATGTCTTCCCTCGCGCCCCTCGCCTGACCCGTTGGCACGCTTTCGCGACGAACCGTCATGAGTAAAGCAGGTTAGGATTGTCCATGGGTTAAAATGGCATCGGCTTCGATCTCCACCAACATGTCAGGATCGATCAAGCGTTTCACCTCCACTATCGTCGTGGCAGGCCTGATAGTCACGAACACTTCACCATGGGCCCGGCCAACCTCCTGCCATTGATCGATATTCACCAGGTACATGCGCGTTCGAACCACATCGGCGAGCGAGGCCCCGGCCTGCTGGAGCGCTGCTTCAATCGTCTTCAACGTCTGAATGGTCTGGGCATAGGGATCCCCCTTGCCGACCAAACCAGAGGATGTCATGGCCGTCGAGCCGGAAACGGAAATCGAAGAACCGACTCGCACCGCTCGCGAGTACCCAAGCTTACCTTCCCATGGACCACCAGTAGAAATATTCTGCCGCCCCATTCGTTCCCTCCTATCAGGCTGCGGGAAAAATCAGTTTACACGCAATAGACGATTGAAGCTTTCCATATTGGCTGTGACGGTAACAAAGCCGCCGCAGTATGCTCAAAGAGGATTCTCCTACTTCATATACATCTCCTAAAGGGAGCGGCCAAGGCTGGCCTTTACTGCGCGCATCGAACGAGCACATTCTTATCGTGCGCGCTCTGCGAGCAAGAAGGGCACATGGCCGTTCCCTCCCTTGCTGGCGGACTTTTTCAGCATCCTGCTACATGACAATGCCGCCGCCTGCATGAATATTCTGCCCCGTTAACCACCGCGCCTCTTCACTGACGACGAAGGCTACCACGTCGGCAATATCCTTGGGGAGACCGAGCCGCTTCAGTGGAGACAGCTGTATGCCGATCTGGCGAAACTGGTCTGTCATCATGCCAGTCTCGGTAAATCCCGGTGAGACCGTATTGACGGTAACGCCTCGCGGAGCAAGCTCCTGCGCCAGTCCTCTCGTGTACTGCTCCAGTGCGCCCTTGCTGCCAAGATAAGCCGTCGCACCGGGAAAACTCAAATGGGTTCCATCAGTGGAAATGTTCACGATGCGGCCACCCTCTTTGAGCACGTTGGCCGCTTCCTGCATCGCGAAGTAGGGACCCTTGGCATTCAAGGCAATGATCTGGTCGAAGTCGGCCTCGGTCGTATCGAGAAGCGCCCTGGGCATAAATCGCCCGGCATTGTTGACCAGAATATCGAGCCGGCTGAATTGCTTCACCGTCTCGATCACAAGACGTCGCGCCTCTGCGACCTGGCTCATGTCGGATTGAACGGCGACGGCCTTCCCACCCTTGGCCTGAATGCCCGTTACGACTTGCTGCGCTTTCTCGGCGCTTGTTCCATAATTCACCACCACAATAGCCCCGTCTTCAGCCAATCGCTCTGCGATGGCTCGTCCGATCCCGCTGGACGACCCTGTGACGATCGCAACTTTCCCACTGAGTGGCTTCATGATCTTTCCTTCACCTTTCCTCTATGTAACCGATGTCCATCTTCGCATCATCCTCGAAACGGGATCGATTCTACCTTTGGAGTTCTGCGAAATTCACTCATGACCGAGAAGGGGAGACGGTTGTTCCCAGATTGCTGAGTACAAAAACTCCGACAATGGTTTCCGGACCCTTGGTTGAGTTTCTCGCTCCCTCAGGCGCTCCGATAGTATGGCAGAATCGCCTGGATACCCGACCGCCATCATGGCCACCGGCTCATAGCCCTCAGGAATCTGACAGTCCGCTCGCGCCTGATCGATTCGGAAACCTGCCATCTGATGGGCCACAAGTCCAAGGGCTGTGGCCTGGATCACGAGATTCTCTGCCGCCATGCCCGTGTCGTGGAGCGCGTGGCGATTCGGCGAGCCATCCTCGAACTGCAGTTTCGCCACGGACAGCAGCAACACCGGTGCACGATAGGCCCATTTCTGATTGGCTTCAACCAGGCAGTTGAACAACCGATCATGCTCAGCCTTGTTGTCTTTCGTAGCGACCAAGAATCGCCAGGGCTGCCCGTTATTCGATGAAGGCGCCCACCGTGCCGCCTCGAAGAGACTCCGCAGCTTCTCCGACTCGACAGGCCGATCATCGAACGCGCGTGGACTCCAGCGCCGACGCAACAGGTCATGAATTTGGTATTGCGTGTCGGCGGGTTTTTCCATGTCTTCACGATCCTTTGCTGTCGCCCTTGGGCCGGTCCATCTCAGGAGACCAGCCACCGCCAAGGGCCTTGTAGAGTTGCACCACCGAGACGAGATGCAGGCGGCGTGAGCTGGTCATAGCCAATTCAGCTTCGAACAGATTGCGCCGAGACACGAGCACGTCGAGATAATTGGCCAAACCGCCTTTGTAGCGAAGTTCTGCCAGCTTCAATGCTGACTGCAGCGCTGTGACCTGTTGTTGTTGCGCCTCGTTCTGCGTTCGCGACGTACGGACGGCTACGAGAGAGTCCTCGACCTCGCGGAAGGCGATGAGGATGCTCTGCTCATACTGCGCAAGCGCCTGCTTGGCTTGCGCCTCTGCCGCTTCCTGCTGAAACCCCAGCATCTGAGCGTTCAGGAGCGGACCAGTGAATCCGGCTCCTGCCACGCCGTAGGATGCGGGATCGGTAAAGAATTTCGACAACTGCGGGCTGGCAGAACCGAGCAGGCCTGTGAGTGTGATCTTGGGAAACCGATCGGCCTTCGCCGCGCCGATGCGAGCCGTGGCAGCCGCGAGCTGTTGCTCGGTTTGTAACAGATCGGGCCGCCTTTGCAAAAGTTCCGATGGCAAACCGGCAGGGACATCCGGGGGCATGACCTGGTCGTACAGGGACCGGCCTCGAGTAATGGCAAAAGGCTTACGACCTGTCAGCACGCTCAACTGGTTTTCGGCTTGAACCATCTGCCTTTCGAGTTCGGCCGTCCGGGCCGCGGCATGGGCCCTCTCCGCCTCGAACTGATCCATGTCCAGACGTGAACTAAAACCCTGTTTCAAACGAGCCTGAGAAATTCGGACCGACTCTTCCCAGGATTGTACCGTCCGCTTCGCGATATCGAGCTGCGCATCGAACTGGAGGAGATTGAAGTAGGCCTCACCGACCGCGCTTACCAATTGAATCGTCACCGCGCGACGATTCTCTTCTTTCGAGAGAAGATCGGCACGAGCCGCTTCGTTCGATCGACGAATGCGGCCCCAAATGTCGAGCTCCCACGCCAGATTGCCTTGAAGGTAATAATTGAACGGGTTGGCGAACCCCGGAACGAGGAATACCGTCTTGCGTCCGAACACCGGGGCATTACCCGAACCCGAGATGCCTGGCATGAAATCAGACCTTGCAATGAAGGCGCGGGCCTGAAACTCTTCGACCGTCGCGATTGCTTGCCGGAGATCCCTGTTCTCCGTCAATGCGGTCTTGATCAAGGCCTGTAGCTGCTCGTCGCGCAGCAGATCCCACCAGGGGAGATTGGCCAGGGAGGGGATATCGGGCGATCCTTCCGCCATCCTGAACGAGGGAGTTTCTTCCGTCTTAGGCCGTTGATAGTCCGGCCCCATGGAGCAGGACAGGAAGAGACAGGACAATCCGATGGCCATCACAGTACGCACGTTAGGGTTCATCCTCCAACGACACCGGCGGGGCGGCCGATGAGCTAGCCGCCGCGACCGGCAGCGACTTACGCTGGCTCAACTTGCGAATGAGCACATAAAACAGCGGCACGAAGAAGATCGCCAGGAACGTGGCGGCAATCATTCCACCCATGACGCCGGTCCCGATCGACTGACGGCTTGCAGACCCAGCGCCAGTAGCCCAGACCAACGGGACCATGCCGAAGATAAAGGCCATGGAGGTCATGATAATAGGCCGGAACCGCAGCCGGGCTGCCTCCAGCGCTGCCTCGATCAGAGGACGTCCCGCTTCATAACGCGTATTGGCAAACTCGACGATGAGAATCGCATTCTTCGCGGCTAGGCCGATCAAGGTGACCAGTCCGATCTGGAAATAGATGTCGTTTTCAAAGCCGCGCACCCACACGGCAGAGAGCGCGCCGAAAATCGCAAAGGGCACGGCCAGGATCACCGCGAAGGGGACGACCCAGCTCTCGAACTGCGCCGCCAGCACGAGAAACACCATCAGGAGCCCGATCCCGAAGACATAGCCGGATTGGCCGCCGACACGCCGCTCCTGAAACGAAATGTTGCTGTAGTCGATCGCGTAGCCTTGCGGAACGAGCACCTCTTTGCCGACACGTTCGAGCGCTTCGAGCGCCTCCCCCGAACTATGGCCGGGAGCGGCCGCGCCCAACACCAGTGCGGTATTGTACCCATTGAAGTGGTTCACCGGATCTGGTCCGCTCTGATACTCTGCTGTCACAACGGTATCGAGGGGAATCATATTCGTGCCCTGGGGGGTCTGGGCCCGCACGTAGATCTTCGAAATATCCTGAGGGGTAGCCCGGAACTCCGCGTCTGCCTCCGTCTGTACATGATAGACACGGCCGAATTTCACAAAGTCGTTGATATAGAAATTGCCGAAGTAGGCCTGCAATGTGTCGAAGATGTCTGAAATCGGTATCCCCAGAGCCTTCGCCCGCTCCCGGTTCACATGGGCAAACAACCGGGGTGAGGAGACGCGAAAATTCGTCCCGACCCGGCCGATCGCCGGTTCCTTCTGCGCCCGTTCGACAAATTGCTGTGCGACCGCCGCGAACTTTTTGAAATCTCCGCCGCTGGGATCTTGTAGTTGCGCGGAAAAACCTCCGGCCGCTCCCACGCCCTCGATGGCCGGCGCATTGAATGCCAATAGCAGCGCTTCCGGAATCTTCGCAAACTCGGCGTAGGCTGCGCCGACCATCGCCTGCGCCTGGTACTGAAGTTCAGGACGATCGTCCCAGGGAATCAACGGCACGAACATGGTCGCGGAGTTCGGCCCTCTGGTGCCGAAAACAAAATTTTGACCTGTAAGGGAGTCGGTGGAAAAGACCGCCCGGTTTGCCTGAAAAAACCGTTCAATCCGTTCGAGCACCGCATCGGTCCGCTGCTTCGACGCTCCGTCCGGCAACTGCGCCACCACGATGAAATAGCCTTGATCTTCCTCCGGTAAAAAACTTTTGGGGAGTTTTTCGAACAGGCCGAGCGATACCACGAGAAGACCGCCGAAGGCCAACATCACCAACACCGGCCTCGCCATAAGCCTGCCGACAGAACTCGTATAGCCCTTCTGTGTCGAGCCGAACACCCGGTCGAAAAAGGCCCAGAACCGGCCCCGAACGGCATGCTGCGGAGTGAGCACCAACGCGCAGAGCGCCGGGCTGAGGGTGAGTGCCACAAACCCCGACACAATCACCGAGATGGCGATCGTCGCGGCAAACTGCTTGTAGAGTGCCCCGGTGATCCCGCCGATAAACCCGACGGGAACGAAGACGGACACCAGCACCAGCACGATCGCAATGATCGGGGCCGTGACTTCGCTCATGGCCCGTTTGGCCGCGTCTTTAGCCGACAGGCGATCTTCGCGCATATGGCGTTCGACGTTTTCCACGACCACGATGGCGTCGTCCACGACGATCCCGATGGCAAGGACCATCCCGAACAGGGTAATCGTATTGATCGAGAATCCCAATGCGTACAATCCTGTGAACGTGCCGATCAACGAAACCGGCACGGCAACCAAGGGAATGATGGTGGCGCGCCAACTTTGGAGAAACAGATACACCACGAGGACGACCAGGACCATAGCCTGCGCTAAGGTCTTCACCACTTCTTGGATCGAGACTTCGATGAAGCGTGTGGTGTCGTATGACAATTCGTAGGATACGCCGGACGGAAAGTCCTTCGCGAGCTCGTCCATTTGCATACGCGTGCGGCGAGCCATATCGAGCGCATTGGCCCCCGGGGAAAGGAAGGTCAAGATAAACGTGGTGGGCTTGCTGTTCCAGCGCCCCTCAAGGGCATAGGACTGGGCGCCCAGTTCGATGCGCGCGACGTCCTTCAGCCTGACCGTCGAGCCGTCCGGCAAGGCGCGAACGATCAGCTCCTCGAAGTCCTTCACCTCGGTCAGCCGGCCCTTCGTGATGATCGGGATGGTCAGTTCCGTGCCCTTCGGCGCCGGCTCCCGCCCGATGGTCCCGGCCGGATAATCCCGGTTCTGCTCTCGGATGATGGTGGTGATGTCGCTCGGAATCAGGCCCAGCTTCGCCATGTGCAAGGGATTGAGAATGATCCGCATGCTGTAGTTCTGCTGACCGAACACCACCGCATCCCCGACGCCCTTGACTCGCTTCAGATCATCGACCAGCCTGAGCGTCGCGTAGTTCGAGAGATAGATGGCATCGTGCCGGGGATCGGTCGACTTCAATACGATGACCTGGACCAGACTCGGGGATACTTTCTTCACGGATATACCCAGCCGTATCACTTCCGTCGGCAGCAACGGTTCCGCAAGCTTTTCACGGTTCTGGGTTTGGACTTGGGCGATGTCGGGGTTGGTGCCGACTTCAAACGTCAGCTTGATGGTCACATGCCCGTCGTTACTGCTGGTAGACTCGAAATAGAGTAAATTATCGATGCCGGGGAGAGTCACTTCAATCGGTCTGGCCACAGCCTCAGCCGCCACCTCGGCGCTGGCACCGGGGTAATCCGCGTCGATCTGCACCACCGGCGGAGTGATGTCCGGAAATTGCGCGATCGGCAGGAACTGCATAGACAGCAGCCCCATCACGACGATCACGATGGACACGACCGAGGCCAGGATCGGCCGTTCGATGAAAACATGCAATGTCACAAATGATCCTTATTAGCCCGCATTATTCATGACGGTTCGTCGCGAAATTGTTGAGCCGCGTCGCGAGACCAGCGCGCGGAGCCGTGAGGACCCGATGCGTACTCGTGCAGTACGGTGAGGGGCCGAGGGGCGAGCCCGCTGGCCGAAGGCTCGTCGCAGCAGCGGATCGGCAATTGTAGTAGAAGCGCTCATGGATAATGTGGGCTAGGGAGCGGGAGGAACTGCATTCGCAGCCGTCGCACCGGTTGGACTCCATGGAACAGCCTTCACCGGGACGCCGGGACCGATCTTCATGAGACCATTGACGACAACACGATCTCCCGTTTTCAATCCCCCATCGATCAACCACTGGTCACCCTTCCAGTCGGACGCAGCCACGTCTCGAATGTCGATCTTCTCGTCCTGACCGACCACATAGACGAAGGGGCCCTGGGGACCTTGCATCACGGCGCGCTGAGGGATGAGGATCGCTTCCGTGTTCGAATCGCCGGTGAATCGCACCTTCACGAACTGCCCGGGCAAGAGGGTACGTTTGGGATTGGGAAACGTGATTCTGGTTTGGCGTGACCCGGTCTCCGTTCGCAAGCCAGGCTCCAGGAGGTCGAGGATGCCCTCGTCGGGATAGACCGAGTCATCCATGAGGGTGAGCCGGCCTCGTAACTGGTAGACCCCTGGGTGGGTAATTTTCTTCGACTCGATATCCCGCCGCCGTTTCAGAATGAAGGTCTCCGGCACACTCACCACGACATACATGGGGTCGACGCGATGGACGACCGTCAACAAATCCGTTTGCGCTGAGACCAGCCGCCCTTCGTAATAACGGCTCCGTTCGCTCAGGCCGTTGATGGGAGCGGTGATGAGGGTATTGTCAAGATCGAACTTTGCCTTGATGAATTCTGCTTTGGCGCCCTGCAGCAGCGCTTTGGCGGTCATGTCGCCGGCTACGGCATCGTCCACGTCTTTCTGGCTGACTGCTTGTTCTTCCAATAGCGGCTTCACGCGGGCGAGGTCTTGTTGCGCCTGGACGACACGCGCTTCAGCCTCCGCAATCCTGGCCTTTGCCCTTGATACGGCAGCTTGGAAAGGAACGGGATCGATCTGATATAGACGGTCGCCCTTCTTGACATCACGCCCTTCCGGGTACAACACCGCCTTCAGCAAGCCGGTCACTTGCGAACGAATCTCCACTGGGCGTGAAGCCTCAGCCCGCCCGATGAATTCCGGTTCGTCCGGGATCGTCTGGCGGGTCACCGTGACCACTTCGACTTGCGACACTTCTTGAGCCGGTGCCGACCCTGCTTCCTGTTTACAGCCAGGAAGCCCGGCTGTCGTAGCCAGCACGAGCAGCGCAGCGGCATATCCGAACGGTTTAGTTCCCGAAAAAACCATAGCAATCTACTCCGTAGTTCCTTGTCCTCGTCGATCCTTCATATCGCACGTCGAACTCTACATTCTACCGGTGGGGGCGAGACGGCAGCAAGCCCATGGCCGGAAAGGTCGAAAACAGCATCGGCTCTTGCGCTGGAAGCGACAAGAGCCGTAATGCTCAATGGTTAATGTTGAATGTTCAATGAGTCCCCTCGACCAGACCCCGTGATATCTTCGACAACGCACCTGGTCAAACAACCAGTCGCTCTAAGTTCTGCGCCCTGTTTCCACAGCTTGGTCAACAGCGCCTTGCCGTCGGCATCGATGTACGTCACGCCGGTTAGGTCGATCACCGCGTCGCTCTGTTGGTTTCCAGAGAGCTGACGCCAATAGGACTTGAGTTCCTCTACCCAAGGACCTGCGATCTTCCCTTCAAGGATGATCGACATGGAGGCCGGCGCGGTATTTTTCTGTCCAGTGATCTTCAGCATCTCGCGTGTTCCCTGCTCCAGACTAATGGGAAAGGCCCGTTCCAGCAACACCAATCGGCTATGCCATCTAATCTACCTGAACGAACGATGAACGCTTAACGTACAGTCCATTCGATGGGCTAACCGGCGGCGATATATGCCGATATCCCGACACATGCCGAAGAGGCAGTAATAGAATACTGTCGACCACAAACCACAATTCTTTTCTGACCCTCGATTCGATATGCCGCCAGCAACAACTCAGAATGCCCCCGTTACTTTTCCTCGCGGGGCGCCTGGCATCCTAGGAACGGAGAACAGTCCACCAATTCCGCAGCCATGTCGATCGTATGAGCTTGTACCCGAGCCAGGCTACGAGCAGTAGGCCCAGCAGCGGGACGGCCACGGTGCGGACCAGCTTCTGATAATCAGTCATGTGGACTCGCAAGAGATACTGCGGGCGCCGCATCAGATTTTGCTTATCCGACGCAATGGTGACCGTGTACAGGCCCTCGTCCAGCCTGACTTCGCCTCTCAATACTCCATCCTGGTGGGTGCTCGGACGAATATCTGCCACAATCTGATCCTCTGCCTCGGTACTCCCGTTCCCCTTCATGACCCGCATCCCAATCGGTTCGTTGCGCAGCGCCGGGTCCACAAGGTCGACGACTAGAACGGTGTCGCCTTCCTGGGGAATGTCCGTGCAGTACTGATCTTTCAATTGGTATTGCGGCTGATAGGCGTTGAAATGTACAACCCTCTCCCCGACCTGGCGCAGGCACGGGTCATCTTCTCCGCTCACGCCTCCATGTGCCACGGCGACGCCGGGGTGGGACAGTACGGCAAGAAGCATGAGCCCCGTCGCGCCTATTCCTGTCACGTGTTTCATCATGGCCAAACCCTCCTGTGTAGAATCGAGCGATGCAGCGATACACCCTGGGCAAAGTGCACACGTGCCTTCATCATTTTCCTTGGCATAGCATGTAGGCCCCAACAGAGCGACCCTATTGCCAGTACCGCTAAGATCATCTGGTCCATGCTGTCCTCCTCATCACCGCTGACAATCCAATGTATTCTTGTCACCCGTCTCTGTGGCTCACCGAGCAGACAGGCCCCTCCGGGGTGTAGAGAGGGGCCTATCTACCTCAGCGGGAGGTGCCGTGCGAAGTCTCGGCACCCACCTCGACGGGGAGAAGAAACCGATCTCCGTTTCTTTGCTGTGCTCCTCGATTGCGTAGGATAACCGGATCGATGACCTCGCCACATTGCAGGCAGCGCTGAGCGCGGTAGTCCGACAGATCCTCGCACCACTCGGCGACCATGAGTCCGCTGCAGCGCGGACAATGATCCGTGCTATGGGTTCTTGCCCAACCTCGAGTCGCAGCTTCAATCGATTGCTGTTGTGTCACCGCCAGAGCCGTTCCCATCGTTGCCTCCCTCAGCGATCCACCGGTTTACCTCACACCATTTCTAACGAGGTCTAATGGCAACTCGCGTTCCAGCAGGATCTCGCCCGGCTTGGATCATCAATGTCATTGACATTAGAGGGGATTGAGCGGTTCTGTTCGGGAATGTCTGTCGCGAAAAAGAGGGGTGCCGAGAATGATCTGCCGATATTCCGGCAGATGCCGAATGATCGGCGGGGCTAGGAGTCTGTCCGAGTCATCCTTCGTTACGAGGCAAAGGAGATACTGACAGATGCGAGGCTGCAGGCTCAAAAAAACCGGAAGCATATTCGCTGTAATACGGTAAGGATTGTTTCGGGCCGAGAACGATGCAGATGCCTGCAGATCGTTTGCCGCAGTAGAACGGCATGATTCGGACGGACTCCTACCGTGGTCGTGAAATGTTGAGCTTCTGCATTTTTGATTGGAGAGTCGTTCGCTTCATCCCAAGCTTGGCAGCAGCCCCGACAGGACCACCGATGATCCAATCCGACTCGCGAAGGGCCTTGAGAATGTGTTCGCGTTCGGCTTGTTCAAGTGTCGTAGTTCCGGAGTTCGTGACGTGACCCGGCGTTCGCTTCAATTCTGCGAGCGACACGAACAGATCCTGTCCCTGGGTAAGAATCACTGCTCGCTCGATGAAATTCTCCAGCTCCCGCACGTTACCGGGCCAGTGATAGGCCTGGAGAGCTTTCATGGCTTCCGACGGGATTGTCTCGATGCGTTTCTTCATCCGCAGGGCGAATTTCTGAGCAAAGTGCCGGACGAGCAAGGGAATATCTTCCGGACGCTCACGCAGAGGGGGCACCGTGATCGGAAAAACCTTGAGCCGGTAATAGAGGTCGCTGCGAAACTTCTGCTCCTCCACCATTTGGCCAAGATCGCGGTTGGTTGCGGCAAGTATGCGAACATTGACGCGAATCGTCCTGGTGCTCCCCAATCGTTCGAACTCCTGTTCCTGGAGGACACGGAGTAACTTCACTTGTAACTCCAGCGGAATTTCTCCCACCTCGTCGAGAAAGATCGTCCCGCGATCGGCCAATTCAAATCGGCCGACCTTGGTGGCAATCGCGCCGGTGAATGCGCCTTTTTCATGTCCGAAGAGTTCGCTTTCCAGCAATCCCGTCGGAATCGCGGCGCAATTCAGCTTCACGAGCGTTCGCTCCCGCCTCGTGCTGCCATTGTGGAGTGCCCGCGCAACCAGTTCTTTTCCGCTCCCTGTCTCGCCCAAGATCAGGACCGTCGAATCAGTCGCGGCCACAGTCTTGACCTCTTTGAGAACCAGCTTGAGAGCCCGGCTGTCCCCGACGATTTCCTCGAAGTTGTACGCGGCCTGGATCTCTTCTTCGAGGTACAGCTTTTCCTTTGCCAGCTTGTCCCTCAGCGATGAAATCTCTTGATAAGCCATCGAATTCGCAGCGGCGAGCGCGACCTGGGCGCCGATCCGACTGAACAATTTCGCATCGTCGTCGGTGAACGCATCCTCCTGCATGCTGACGACGCTCAAGGTGCCGAGTGCTCGCCCGTGCAAGATTAGGGGGACCGCGCATCCCGATTTCAGGCCTTCGGCCTCGGCCCGTTTCATGATCTCCGCAGGAAACTCCGTGAGGCTGAGACGTCTGACACGAACGGTCTGCTGAGTCGTAAACGCCAACCCTTCCGGAGTTCCTTCCAACGGAATAGGATCTCCCGACTCGACAAAGTCTTGATTGCCGGGGAAGTCGAGTGCATGAGCCCGCAACTGGCGCGTCGCGGGATCATAGAGACAAAACGACGCGAAATCGTGCGGGATGACACGACCGAGGCAGGCAGAGATCGCTTTCAAGAGTGCTCTCAATTCGAGGTGCGACACGACGGCGTTGTTGATCTCCAGCACCAAGCTGAGCCGATCTCGCTCTCGAGCTAGAGACTGCTGCGCGGCTTCCGTGCCAGCAAAATTGAGCACATTGTCCACGGCCACTGCCACCTGTTTCGTCACCTGACCGAGCAGTCCAAGGTTCTGGTCTCCAAATGCACGGGGTTCGAGACTCCCGAACCCGATCGCACCAAGACGTCGCATGGCGGTCGTCAAGGGAAACAGGCAGACGGACTGGACGCCGATGTCTTTGAGGGCTGCCATCCCCATAGAAAATCGAGTTTCCTCGTCGAGAGACGGAATGATCAAGGGTTGCTGGTGGGTCCAGACCCAGCCGCTGGAAGACTCCTCGATTGGAAGCTCCAATCCATCCAGTCTGGTATTGAGATGATGCGTGGCTGCGGTTTCCAATACGTGGACCTTCATCACGTTCTTTGTGGGATCGTGGAGGATCAGGCCGATAAAGTCGAACGGAGCGACTGTCGGGAGGCGCTGCGCGAGATCCCGAAAAAGCGCGGATAGGTCGCGGTGCGACACGATGGCTTCGGACACCTCGAGGAGAAGCCGTAACCGGTCGTGATCGTGAGTCAGGTCTTGATGATGGAGGACATTGTCCACCGCCACCGCGATTTGTTTGGCGACTTGCTGGAGAAACTCCAGGTCCGTTTCACCATAGGCTTCTTTCTGTAAACTCAAAAACCCCATGGCGCCCAGCCGCCGCACCGCCGTCGTCAGGGGAACGACGCAAAACGAGTTCACGCCGTCCTCACTCATGCGTTGAGTGACCTTCGGCCAACGACGTTCTTCAGCAAGATCCGGCACGATGACGGATTCCTGCGTCTGCCAGACCAATCCGGCGGGACTCTCTTCGACCGGCCCCTCATGGCCGCCCACGAGATCGGCCGGCACGTTCGCCTGAATGGCGTGCAACCGCATCGTGTTTCGGACAGGATCGTGTAAAGACAGGGAGACAAAATTCACATGGACGACCCGAGGCAAACGCTGGGCGAGGTCTCGAAAGAGTACGTGGAGATCGCGGTGTACGGAAATCGCCTCCGCAACCTCCAGCAGAGCCTGGTACCGCTCGGAAAGAGTTTCGCAGGGAGATGCGGGATGCGTTTCCATGGGAGGGCAGTATGGCGCAACAAACAGTCAGGGCTCAAGAGGGGGGAGGAGGGAGCGGCCAGGTGCCCTCTTTGCTCGCAGAACGCGCACGATCAGAATGTGCTCGTTCGATGCGCGCAGTTGAGGGCAACCTTGGCCACTCCCTTGAATATGGATTAAGAGGTTTCGAAAGAAGGATTATCTATCATCATGTGCTCAACCGCAGGCTGTCAGGTGTTCGTGGTGCGGTAGACGGGCTTGACCCTATTCACGGAGGTGGTGTTATGCTGATCCGCATAAGATGCCGTGATAAACCACAGGACGGGCAGTAACCAATTGGGAGTAAAGGGTTTAACAGGCCTTCGGCAAGACATTCCAAGGTGTGTTATACGGACAGAAAGCCAGATCTCCACATCTTACGCGGATCGGTCTATTTAAAGTTAGGACCCCAATGGCTTCTTGGTTCAAAGCAAAGCACCCACGCAATATTCCGTCCGGATACCACAAGCCAATTGGTCAGCTGGTTGTTCGCTGGAATTTCACAGAGCTCTACGTGCAGAGCGTCATATGGCACATTTGGGGTATCAAAGATCCTAAAGTCGCACGACTGCTTACTTGGGACCTGAGTGCCGTGTCAAAGGTTGAGCTATTTCAACATTTGATCCCGCGCTGGGTCACTGACCCAACCGATCAGGTCGAGTTAAAGGCAATCGCGAAAGACATGAAGTCGTTACGAATTAAGAGAAATCGAGTGGCCCATTGCATATGGGGATACAAACCTGGAGAACGAAAGAAATTACGTTTGTTTCAAATCAAGCGCGAAACACGAATATTACCTAAAGCTGAGTTCGTGTCCATCGCTGACGTTAAAGCGTGGGCTGATGAAATCGATAAGCTGAATGTACGGCTAGTCAGGTTCCATAAGAAACTTGGTGCACC